>DATKBK010000334.1:0-8774 GCA_035514045.1 Steroidobacteraceae bacterium
GCAAGGCTTGCAGCAGCGCGGCATCATTGCCGTTGCGCAGGCTTGAAACGCCCAGCCACAGGGCGCCGGCATAGTGCGCGGCAAGCCACTGGCCCTGCGCTGCTGCGGCGGCAAGCGCCGCCTCATCCGGTCGCCAGATGAGGAGACAGTCCGGGGCCGGTGCGATGCATTCGAGCAGGTCTGCGCGCACCAGCCGGTAGCTGCCCTTGCGTGCCGCGCGCCGGCCGCGCGTGATGAGCGCGCAGATCTGCGCATAGCCGCGCCGGGTGGCAGCCAGCGCCACCAACTTCAGGCCGCAGGCCAGCGTGAACTCGCTGCCCACGATCAGCGGCAGGCCCAGCTCTTTCGCGCGCATGTGCGCGCGCACCACGCCGGCCATCGAGCATTCGTCGGTCAGCGCCAGCGCGCGATAGCCCAGCGCGTGCGCGCGGTCGATCAGTTCAGCTGCATGCGAGGCACCGCGCAGGAAACTGAAATTGCTCAGGGCATGCAGTTCGGCGTAATCAGGCGAAGCATCCATGCAGGAACCAGCGTCGCGGCGCCTCGCACTCGCGGAAGATCCACCAGCGCGCGCCATCAGCCGCGCGCGCCACGTCGTACTCGCGCGCGACAGCGCCGCCATCCCCCCAGCCGGACTGGATGCGCTCCGGACCACTGAGCAGCGCCAGCTCGTGCCCGGCATGCCGCAGGGCGTACACACGGCCGGCGGCATCGCGCTGCATCTCGAGCGGCCGTGGCGGTTCGAGCAGGCCCAGCGGCCGCGCTGCGCCCGCGGCGGCGTCATGCCGCGTGGCGCCATCGGCCCGCGCCAGGGCCGGCCATTTGCGCCGCTGCTGGCGCTCCGGCCGATGCTCGTCGATCTCCGTGATGCCATACACCGCCTGCTCGCCGAGTCGCGCCATCAGCGTCTGCAGGAACTCCGGCGCCTGTTCCGCCGCCATCGCACCGCCTTGTTCGCCCGCCGCCCACAGTGCACTGCTGCTGGTGGTGAAGCGCCGCAGCCGGCCGGCGGTAAAACCGATGCTGCGCACCGGCTCGCTCAATGCCAGCCGCTCCAGCCGCGCGGCCAGCAGCGCTTCGAAGCGCGCGGCGCGGTACTCCGGCACCACGCAACGCAGCACACATTGCGCAGGTGCCGCGCGCCGGTGCTGCAGGCTCAGGCGCAGCGCCATCACGCCGCGCTGGCGCGCGCGCAGGAATGTTTCGAGCCGATCGAGCACGGGCCGCAGCGCAGTGAGCAGACGTTCGCGGTCGAAGGTTTCGCAGTCAGGATCGACGCGCTCGGTGAAGGTTTGGGTCTGCGCCAGTGCCGGGCGCGGATCGGCGCGCGTGCCGGTGAGGCGGTCGAGTTGAGCCAGTCGGGCCGGACCGATGCGCCGCGCCAACCCGGCGCGCGGCAGGCGCAGCAGCTCTGCCAGCGTGCGCACCCCCATGCTGGCCAGGCGCTGCAATTCATCTTCGGGCCAGCGCAGGTGCCGCAGCGACAGCGGCGCCAGCCGTCCCTTGAGCCGCGCCCTGCCGAGGATGCAGCAGTTGCAACCGGCCCGCGCCAGCAGCACCGCTGCCAGCGGCGTGGGTGCCAGCGCCAGTCGCAGCGGACGCGGAAAAGCCACGCGCAGCGCCTTGAGCAGATCGGGCAGCCCGCCGAACAGGCGCTGGCTGCCCGCCAGCTCCAGCAGCAGTGCATCGGAGGATTCCACCGCCACGCGCGGCGTGAACCCTTGCGCGCGCCGGATCATGTCGGCAGGTATGCCCGTGATGGCGCCAGGCTGCAGCTGGCCCGACTCACCCTGCCACGCATCGCATTGCACGGCGACCCAGAGCTCGCGTGCGCCAGTGTGTGCGGTGCTGGCATGGGGTGGCGTAGCCTCGCGCAATTGCACGGATGCAGGCGGCGCTGGCACTGGCGGCACCGCCTCGAATGCAGGCGGCGCAGCAGGCAACTCGAACAACTGCTGCTGCCCGGGATTCATGCCAGCCCCAGCGCAACGGTGCGCGGCGCAAGCCCGCGCCCTTTCAGCAGTTGCACGGACAAGCCCGCAGCCGTGCGTGTCACCGCCAGGCGCAGCAGCGCCGGTGTATGTTCAAGCGCGGCCCGCAGCGGGCGGATCAGCACACCCAGCGCAGCGCCCCGTTCGGCGGCCAGCGCCAACCGTCGCAACGCCACCAGGTTCGCCCGCGAATCGAGCCAGCCGAAGCCGATGGCACACACGCCCGACAGCAGGCTCTGCTCCAGCGCCCACAGCGGATCACTGTCGCGCACCACCAGCAGACGGTCGGTTTGGATGCCCGCTGCGCGCCAACCCGGCGCAAAAGGTTCGAACGGCGGCGCGATCAACGCGCAGCAGCGCGCGGTTTCGTGCTGGGTGAGCTGCCGCAGCAGCGGCGCCCAGAGGGTGAGCTCGCCGTGACCGGCACTGCAGCCGAGGACCTCGATCAGTCCGCGGCGCGGCCAGCCGCCGCCAGGCAACGCGGCATCGAGCGCGGCAAAACCCGTGGACCAGCCCGCCGCCACCGCCGCCGCGCCATCCCCGCGCCAGAGGGACGGATGCCGTAGCAGCGCTTGCAGCCGCTGATGATGGGATTCGCCGGCCATGGTTTCATTTCATGGGCTGACGAATCATCGTCTTCCAACGGGAAGGATCTAGAGCCCCAGGCTCTTGCCGCGCCGGACCACGCCCACCACCACGCCCTCGATCAGCATCTCCTGCTGCTTGAGGTCGACCTTGATGGGCTCGAAGTCTTCGTTCTCGGGCAGCAGCCAGGCCACCGCGCCTTCCTGGCGATAGCGCTTCACGGTGACTTCGTTTTCGAGCCGCGCGACGATGATCTGCCGGTTGCGCACATTGACCGTGCGGTGCACGGCCACCAGGTCGCCATCGAGGATGCCGGCGTTTTTCATGCTCATGCCGATGACCTTGAGCAGGTAATGCGGCTGCGGGTGGAAGATGGAAGGATCGATGGAGAGGTGATCTTCGATGTTTTCTTCGGCCAGGATGGGGCTGCCGGCGGCCACCCGGCCGATGAGCGGCAGGCCCAGTTGCTCGCGCAGGTTGTCTTTGAGCTGGATGCCGCGCGAGGAGCCGGGCAGCAGCGTGATGACGCCCTTGCGCTCGAGTGCACGCAGGTGCTCTTCGGCGGCGTTGGGCGAACGGAAGCCGAGCTCGTCGGCGATTTCCTTGCGCGTGGGCGGCATGCCGCTCGCCTGGACCGCGCGCTGGATGAGCCGCAGAATCTCGGACTGGCGTGGCGTGAGGTCGGAATCGGGCATGGCAAGCTTTCCCGTGACTGGATTTGCATACAGCCTACTGTGAATTTATACAGTAATGCAAGCCCCGCTGCCTGACCTCGATGTAGCCATCGTGGGCGCCGGCCACAATGGCCTGACCTGCGCCGCTTATCTGGCCCGCGCGGGCCTCAGGGTGGCCCTGTTCGAACGCCGTGGCATCTTTGGCGGCACTGCAGTCACCGAGGAATTCCACCCCGGCTACCGAAACTCCACCGCCAGCTACACCGTGAGCCTGCTGCACCCGGCAGTGATCCGTGACCTGAACCTCGCCCGGCACGGCCTCACCATCGTCGAGCGGCCGCTGCTGAACTATGTGGTGGAAGAGCAAGGCCGCGGCCTGCGCATCGGCCCCACCGCCGCAGATACCCGGCGCGAGCTGGCCCGGCGCACCCCGCGCGATGCCGAACGCTACGACGCCTGGCAGCGCGAGCTGGAATCAGCCGTGGCAATGCTGAGGGAACTGCTCACCGCCACCCCGCCCACCGATATCCGGCGGGCCGGCGACCTGTGGTCGGCGCTGAAGCTCGGCCGGCGCTTTCGTGCCCTGCCCCTGGAAACCCAGCGCACCGTGCATGAGCTGTTCACGCGCAGCGCCGGCGACGTGCTCGATGGCTGGTTCCAGGACGAGGGCCTGAAGGCTGCCTTCGGCTTCGATTCCATCGTCGGCAACTACGCCAGCCCCTATACGCCCGGCAGCGCGTACGTGCTGCTGCACCATGCCTTCGGCGAGGTGAACGGCAAGAGTGGCCAGTGGGGCCATGCCCTCGGCGGCATGGGTGCGATCACCCAGGCCATGGCGCGCGAGGCCGAGGCCCATGGTGCGCGCATCCACACCGATGCCGAAGTGAGTGGAATCCTCGTGGAAAAAGGCCGCGCCCAGGGCCTGCAGCTGGCTGACGGCCGCACCGTACGCGCCCGCCACATTGCCGCCAACGTCAATCCGCGCCTGTTGTATCTGCAACTGCTGGATGCAGCGCATGTACCGCCCGATATCCGCGTGCGCATGCAGCGCTTCCGCGCCGGCAGCGCCAGCTTTCGCGTCAACGTGGCGCTTTCCGAACTGCCGCGCTTCGATGACAGCGGCGCCGCCGGCAGCGACCTGCACCGCTCCGGCATCCTCATCGCCCCTACGCTTGCCTACATGGACCGCGCCCATGCCGACGCGCGCCTCAGCGGCATGTCGCGCGAGCCGGTGATCGAAATGCTCATCCCCAGCACCCTGGATGATTCGCTGGCGCCCGCCGGGCTGCATGTGGCTAGCCTTTTCTGCCAGCATTTCGCGCCGGTGCTGCCCGATGGCCAGCGTTGGGAGGACCAACGGAAGACCGCGCTGGACCTGATCATCGACACCATCACGCGCCATGCGCCGAACTTCCGCCGCAGCATCGTGGGTGCAGCGGCACTGTCGCCATGGGACCTGGAACAGCGCTTCGGCCTTCCCTCGGGCGACATCTTTCACGGCGCGCTGGGCCTTGATCAGCTGTGGGCCTCGCGCCCGCTGCTGGGATTGGGCGACTATCACACCTGTGTGAAAAGCCTGTATATCTGCGGCGCCGGCGCACATCCCGGTGGTGGCGTAACCGGGTTGCCTGGACGCAACTGTGCAGCGCGAATGTTGCGCGACATGCGGAAAAAACCGCTTCCACAGGCACTTTCCGTCGGAATGTAATCTGTCTCCTACAACCGACAGAGATAAGAAAGCAGTTGCAGCAGGCGGCACGTTATGGTCAAGTTACGCCACCCGCAATAGTTGCGCACCGTGACACATGGAATGGATCGGTGCACCTGCGGCCCGTTTGACCAATGACCTCTGAAGGGGAAATGAAAATGAAAAGCTCCATGGGTATCAAGATCGCCGCTGTTGCCGCATTCGTTGCGCTTGCTGGTTGCACAGACCTCAAGCCGCTGCAGGCGGATATCGACAGCCTGAAGAGCCAGGTCGGCACGCTGTCTTCGGATGTGGCCACGCTGAAGGCTGACCGCACCGGCGCCAATGCCGCCACCGCTGCGCAGGCTGCCTCCACCAAGGCCGACGCCGCGCAGAGCACTGCCAACCAGGCCCTGGCTGCTGCCCAGGCTGCCCAGACTGCCGTGAATGACCTCAACGCGAAGGTCGACCGGATGTTCGAGCGTTCGGTTTCGAAGTAAGCAACCCGCTTCGCTTCGAGTGAGAAACGCCGCGCTTTGCGCGGCGTTTTTCTTTTGGCGTTCCGCAAATCAGCGGCGATCATGGCTCGCCGATGGTGTCGCGGGGGCCAGGGGATCTGGTCCTGGTGTACGGTATAGAATGACCGCCGAAGGACGGGACCTCAGGGGCCTCCATGTCGCAAGAAATGTCGTACAAAAATTCATCTGGCGACATGTCGCCTAACTCAGATCACACGCAAAGGATTCAAAGACTTGTGCGCGCCGAGAGCTGCATATCCGACAAGATTGTCGTGATTTGCATTTATAGCGACAAATCCAATTACTAGTTAGGCGACACTCGTGCACGCAGCTATCTTCGACATAGACGGAACTCTGCTCGACTCCTACGGGGTGGACAACTCGATGTACGCGGCCGCGATCCGCGCCGCACTTGGCCCGGTCACCATCAGGGATGGGTGGGAAAAGTACCCTCTTGTGACGGATACCGGCGTCCTTGCAGACATCTGCGGGGACAACAATCTGAGCTACGACGCCTCTGTGTCGGCGGCTGTAATGAACGTGTATTTCCAGTCGCTTCTCTCCCACATGGAGATTCATGGTCCCTATCGAGAAGTGCCAGGGGCGCTCCAGTACCTAGGCTCGCTTCTCCAAAGAGCAGATGTCCAAGTGGCCTATGCCACGGGCGGTTGGCGGGCGACGGCGCAGCACAAGCTGTTAAGCGCCGGATTCCCGACCGCGATTCCACTTGCAAGCGCGGATGACCACCCGGACCGCGCACAGATAATGCTGCACGCCCTGAGTCAGTTGCATGGGCCTTTCCGTTCAATTACATACTTCGGTGACGGAGTCTGGGATCAGAAGTGCGCTGCCAAGCTCGGCTGGGAATTCGTGGCGGTAGGGCCTAAGCTCGGTGGAATCTTGGATTTCAAGGCCTGAGCGGTCTAGGACATAGGTGACACATTAGTATGGGGACATGGGTAACAGTCACCTATGTCTGAAGAGCCTACCGGAGGCGTCTTCAATCCGCATGTTTCTTTCGTCCAGCCTTCCCAGGCGTAGTGCGCCGAAATAGACGTTCCAGACTCCGTCGTCGATCTCTTCGAGCCCGACGTATTCGCCGATGCAAGTAATGGAGACGTTCACCCATTGGCGGTTCCAGCGGATGCCGCCATTGGCGCTGACGTAGCGCTTCTCATATCGATCCGGATACTCCAGCGGTGGCAGCTTGCTGGGCATCGCCCGTGTTGAAGGGACGTGAACAGAGGCCGGCGTATTCTGGCCCAGTGCTTCATGAGGACGCACGTGGTTGAACTCCTTTTGGAAGCGATCGAACTTACCCTGCTGAGACCGCATGGCATGAGCCGGTGGTCTTGTGGTTTCGGCCTTGAGCGTTCGGTGCATGCGCTCATGGCGCCCGTTCTGCTGCGGGTTACCGGGCTGGATCAGCTGAGGCATGACGCCCAGCCGCACCCACCAAGCCGACAGCTTCGAGAGCCGCGCCAGTGTATTGGTGGCAAAAGGCACGCCGTTGTCGGTCCGGATGAACTGCGGCAGCCCGTACTCCTGGAACAGGCGGGTGAAGATCGGCTTTGTGCCAGCCACGGCAGTGCTGGAGAGTCCGTGGCAGCCCAGCAAGAAGCGACTGAACCCGTCGGTCACGGTGAGCGGATAGCAGTACTGGCCGTTGCCCATGCGGAACTGGCCCTTGAAGTCCGCGCACCACACGTGGTTCGGAGCCAGGATCAGGGAGGGTGGCTTGCCCGGGTGTCCGATCAGCCGGCGGGAGGTCTTGCGGCGCACCAGGCCATGGCGCTTGAGCAGTGAACAGGCCACGCATCGGCTCGGCAGCGCCCAGTCCGGGCGTCTTCCGGCCAGGATCTTGAGCAGCTTCTTGGCGCCCCAGGTTGGATGCCGACGGCGCAGTTGAATCAGAGCATTCACCACATGCCGCTCTGTGGCGTTGGGGGAGTTCAGCGGGCGCCGAGACTGGGCCTCGAGCCCCGCTGGCCCGCGCTCAAGGTAGCGATCAATCCACTTGTAGCCAGTCTTGCGCGAGATGCCGTACTGGGCGCACAGTTCTGTTACGGAATGAACACCACGAAGATGATCCGCAATAAATCGGGTTCTCTGATGCATGGCTGTCGTTTGACTCCAGGGCATAAGGCACCTCCTTGCGGTGCCTTGAGTATCGTCAAACTGTCACCCATGTCCCCATACTGTTCTGTTACCTATGTCCCCAGACCGTACCCACCGCCGCCTAACCAGGCGTTGCAGCGAACGGCGGGAAACATAAAGTGCTCGGCCGCGGGCGGCCGAGCCGAGAGCGCACACGAGCGCTGGCGCGCCCGCGTGCTGAGAGGCCGGCGCGCCGTCGCTGAACTTGGTAGTTAGGCGGCATTTTAGCGCTGATGGCTATGGTCACGCGGGTCAAAGGGGAGGACACAGTCTTGAGTTCACGCAAGTATTCGATAGCTATCGTCGCGCTCACACTAGTGGGCGCTGGGGCATGGTGGGTGATGTCACGCGGGGACGCTCAAGTGACGACAACCCCCAATGAATATCAACCTTCAGACACTTCCAGCGTAGTCGACGTCACCCCATCGGGTTCACAGCCCGCGGTCGTTGAAAGCGACTCCGACTCGAGTCGCGCCGATGAGGTGCCGAGCACCGCCAACGCCCCTGCACCTATCGAACGGCCGGAAAGGCGGGAGTTCGAAGGCAGAGTCGATCCGGATCCGGCCCTGTCCAGGGAGCTCGAAACTGTAGTTCGGCGATCTTTGGACGCCAAACTGGACCGAAGCAGAATGGAAGTCGAGTCCCTCATATGCCGAGGAAATAGTTGTCAGATTCTCCTCGCTCCTCAGTCCCCAACCACCGGAACGGGAGGCATGTCCGCAGTGAGTACGGTACTTCGTGACTTGCACGACTCACCCGCTCGACATCCAAGTACGGGCGCAGAGCTAGAACCGAGTTTGCAAGAAGTTTCGGCAGGCCGCGGTGAGAATGCCGGGATAGTTGCCCTTATCGCATTTGAGAATCCATGACATGGTCGAGCATCCCAGCGCTGTGCTAATGCCGCCTAACTCGAATGGCACTTACTTAACCTGAACTGGGGTTTGGAAGGTAACCGAGGCGTTTGATCTGTTGGCGCGCGATTGATCGGGGCACCTTGAGCCACTGGAATGGTTTCGGCCTACGTTTTCGGGCACGTGGTTCGATGCGGCCAGGTCGATGCCCGACGGGCCGCTGGGCGATGAGCCTGAACAGCAGGGTGAGGTTGTCAGTGGCCGCGTGACACAAGGATCGCGCACAGAATGCGTTCCACAGCTGCACGGTG
>DATKBK010000335.1:0-13856 GCA_035514045.1 Steroidobacteraceae bacterium
GCTCGAAGGCTCGGTCGACAAGGCCAGCGCGGCCGACAGCGACAGCTACTTTGCCTCGCGGCCGCGCGACAGCCAGATCGGCGCGCACGCCAGCCGGCAGAGCGAGCCCATTGCTTCGCTCGATGCACTGCGCGCCCAGACCGACGCGGTGGCCCGGCGTCATGCAGGCGTCGTACCGCGACCGCCGCATTGGGGCGGCTATGTGTTCCTCGCCCGGGCGGTCGAGCTGTGGGTGGCAGGTGCGGCGCGGCTGCACGAGCGAGCCCGCTGGACGCGCGAGGTTTCCGCCGCGGGCGGCACCCAGGCCGCCGCCGGCCCCTGGAACGTGACCAGGTTGCAGCCATGAGCGATCGCGCACTGCTGCAAGGTTTTCGCGTCGCCCTGTGCTACCTCGTGGCGTTCTGGTCCGGCTTTTTCGTGATGGGCGTCGAACTGCTGGGCGGGCGCATCCTGGCGCCCAACTTCGGCAGCAGCATCTACGTGTGGGGCGCGATCATCGCCGTGTTCATGCTGGCGCTGTCGCTGGGCTACCTGGCTGGGGGGCGCTGGTCGCAGCACAATCCCAGCCTGCCGCGGCTGGGCCTGCTGCTGGGTGCGGCCGCGCTCACCGCACTGCCGGTGCTGGTGCTGTCCGGCGAGGCGATGGAAAACCTGGCCTTCGCCATTCCCGACCCGCGCTTCGGCTCGCTGGCCGGGGCCGCGGCGCTGTTTTTCGTCCCCACGTTCTTCTCGGGCATGGTTTCGCCCTATTGCGTGCGGCTGCTGATCGACAACGCGGAAACTTCCGGGCGGCGCGCCGATCAACTGTATTTCGTGTCGACCTTCGGCAGCGCCGCCGGCACGATCATGACCTCGTTCTATCTGGTGCTCTGGTTCGAAGTGAATACCTCCATCATCGCCATGATCAGCATCTCCGCGGTACTGGCCGTACTCGCGGCGCTCGCAAGGAGTCCCGACCGATGAAACTGCTCTCCCGCCTGCTGCCGCTTGCCCTGCTTCTCTGCGCCGCCCCGGCGCTGGCCCAGAAACTGGTGCATTCCGAGCGCTCGCTGTATCGCGAGGTACTGGTCTATGAAGATAACGACGAGCGCTGCATGTGCTTCGTGCGCAATTGCCGCGTGGGGCGGCAGTCCTGCCTCAACTTGAAGAAGCCACGCGAGTTCGCGCTGAACTACACGCACATGGCGATGGGGGGCCTGCTGTTCACAGGCAGCGCCGCGCCGAAGCGCCTGCTGGTGATCGGCCTTGGTGGCGGCACCATTCCAACGGCGCTGCGCGAATTGCTGCCCGAGGCCGAGATCGACACGGTCGAGATCGACCCGGCCGTCACGCAGGTCGCGCGGCGCTACTTCGGCTTCAAGGACGACGCGAAGATGAAGGTCCACGAGGTCGACGGTCGCGTGTACGTGAAGCGCGCCATCCGCGAGGGCAAGAAGTATGACGCCATCCTGCTCGACGCCTTCGACCATGAGTACATTCCGGAGCACCTGCTGACCCGCGAATACCTCGAGGAGGTCAAGTCACTGCTGGCGCCGGGCGGCGTGCTGGTAGGCAACACCTTTTCGTCGAGCCGCCTCTACAACCATGAATCGACCACCTACGCGGCCGTGTTCGGCACGTTCTACAATCTCAAGGGTGCCAACCGCGTGATCGTGGCGCGACCGGCCGGCCTGCCCAGCTCGGCACAGCTGCGCGCGCGGGCGCAGGAGTACGAGCTGGTGCTGCGCGGTTATGGCGTGGACGCCATGCAGGTGGTGCCCATGTTCAATACCACCGTGGACTGGGATCGCAGCGCACGGGTGCTGACCGACCAGTATTCCCCGGCAAACCTGCTGAACAACTGATCCGGGCGCGGGGATCGAAGGGTCCACCGCGCGCCCGCTGCCGCGTCAGTCCGAGATGGCCTGGTAGACCAGCGCCCGCAGCTTGCCGAAATCGTCGATGTCGCCGGCCGGAACCAGCTGCGTGAGATAGACCACCACCAGCTCTTCCCGCGGATCGACCCAGTACGTTGAGTGGTAGGCGCCGCCCCAGCCGAACTCCCCCGGCGAACCCGGCTCGCCACGCTGGCCGAGGTCGATCACCACCGAGAAGCCGAGTCCTTCGCCCACACCCGGCCGGAACACGATGGGGCTCAGGTGATCGGTGGTCATCAGCTCCACGGTCTTGCGCGACAGCAGGCGCTGGCCTTCGAACTCGCCGCCATCCAGCAGCATCTGCAGGAACCGCGCATAGTCGCTGGCGGTGGACAGCAGGCCCGCGCCGCCGGAGAACGACTTGCGCGGACCGTCGACGAATGCGCCCTGGCCTGCCGCGCCGTCGGGTGGCGCAACAGCCAATCCGTCGGCACCGCGGGCATAGACCACCGCCAGCCGCGCGCGCTTGTCTTCCGGCAGATAGAACGAAGTGTCGACCATGCCCAACGGCGCAAACAGGCGCTGCTGCAGGAAGGTGTCCAGCGTCTGTCCGCTCACCTGCTCGATCAGCGCGCCGAGGATGTCAAAGCTGTAGCCATAGATCCATTGCTCGCCCGGGTGCGCGTCCATCGGCAGGGCAGCCATGCGCGCCACAGTGGCGCCGATGGGCTCGTCGCGGTCGGAGAAGTAATAATTCTGGATGCCGGCCTGCTGCCAGGCATCCGCCGCCACGCCCACGCCATAGCTGATGCCCGAGGTATGCAGCAGCAGGTCGCGCACGGTAATCGGGCGCTTCGCCTTCTCGACGGTGTAGCCACCGCCTGCGCGCGCCACCGCCACGGTGGTGTTCTGGAACGCGGGCATATGCTTGCCCAGCGGATCGGTGAGCAGCAGCTTGCCCTCCTCGACCAGCATCATCGTCGCCACCGCGATTACGCCCTTCGACTGCGAGGCAATGCGGAAGATGGTGTCGGTGCTCATCGGCGCGCCGGCTTCGCGATCGCGCTGGCCGAAGGCCTGGTGATGGACGATGCGGCCCCGGCGCGCGACCAGCGCGACACCGCCGGCCAGCCGCCCCTGCGCCGCATAGCCCTCGAGCGTGGTGGCCAGCCGCTGCAGGCGCTCGGCGGACATGCCAACCTGGGCCGCATCGGCCGCGACGGTGAAACCTGGCGCCTCGACCGGCCGCGCGCACGCGCCGAGGGCCAGCAGGATGGTGGCCGCTGCGACTGGCAGGGCTGCACGCAATGCGGCCGTACGGGAATGCGCCGCAGCGGCGCCCACGGCAGAATCAAATGCGGATCGCGACATGCTGGCCCCCGTGATGGTTGCAGACCCCGGATGGATCTGGCGTATTCTTGTTGTCCATGATCGTATTCTCATTGCCGCGAATTTGCGCGACGCTTGGGCTGGGGCTCGGCCTTGGCGCGGCCGCTGTCGCCGCCGTGCCGGAACGTCTTGCGGCCGATGTACCGCAGCCGCGCACCGACGCCAATTCCCTCCAGGTGCACCAGGACCTGCTGGCCAAGCGCAGCAAGGGCCGCATCGATCTGTATTTCGTCGGCGATTCGATCACCCGCCGCTGGGGCGCGGCCGAGCCGCGCTACCGCGAACTGCTGGCCCACTGGCAGAAGAATTTCCACGGCTGGAACGCGGCCAATTTCGCCTGGGGCGGCGACTCGACCCGCAACATCCTCTGGCGCCTCGACAACGGCGAACTGACTGGCGTGGATCCGCGCGTGATCGTGGTGATGGCCGGCACCAACAACCTCGTTCAGCCCGGTCCAGGCGCGGACGCACTGGGCGCCGATATCGCACGTGGCATCGAGGCCATCCTGCGCCGCTGCCAGCAGCTGGCGCCGCGCGCCCGCATCGTGCTGATGGGCATCACGCCGCGCAATGACAACATGGCCCACATGCCGGTGATCAATGATGCGAATGCGCGTCTGGCCCGGCTGGCCGACGGGCAGCGCATCCGCTTCATCAACCTGAACAACCGGCTGGCCGGCGCCGACGATGTGCTGCTGCCGGGCATGACCGACGCGGACCAGCTGCATCTGGCATTGCCGGCCTACGAGATCTGGGCCCAGGCCCTGCGGCCGGTGCTCACCGAGTGGCTGGGGCCGCCTGCGGCCGAAGACCATGCGCCGCCACCCACCGGCGATCCTTCGGCCATGCGCGCCGGCGGCTGATCATCCGGTCAGCTGCGCGCGCAGAGTTTCGTGCAGCAGGCCATTGGTGGCCAGCACGGTGGTGGTGTCAAGGCCCACGGGCCGGCCGGCGAAGTCGGTGAACCTGCCGCCGGCCTCGGTGACGATCACCGACAGTGCGGCGATATCCAGGATATTCACGTCGGACTCCACCACCACGTCCAGCGCGCCGCGCGCCAGCAGGTGATAGTGCAGGAAATCCCCGTAGCCGCGGCTGCGATTCACCTTTTGCAGCAACGCGCCGTAGTTACCCCATTGCGGACCTGCCGCCAGGGTGCGCAGGTTGCCGCCGGAGAGAATTGCCTCATCCAGCCGCGCCTTGGTGCTGACGCGAATGGGCTCGCCGTCGAGGTACGCGCCGCGGCCACGCTCGGCCCAGGCCAGCTCGCCGTACACGCAGGCCGATGACACGCCCAGCACCAGTTCGCCCTGGCTGAGCAACGCGATCTGGGTCGAGAAGAACGGCGTATCGCGCACGAAGGACTTGGTGCCATCGAGCGGGTCGACCAGCCAGACATGGCCCTCCTGGCCGCTGCGGCCACCCTCCTCGCCGTAAAAACCATAGTCGGGAAAATGTCCCAGCAACACTTCGCGGATCACCTGCTCGGCACGGGTGTCAGCCTCGGTGACTGGCGAGCGATCCGCCTTGAACTCCACCCTGACATTGGCGCGGTACAGCGGCGCGATGACGGCATCAGCGGCCCTGGCAGCCTCGAGCGCTGCGCGCAGCTGGCGCGTCTGGAAAGATGGCTGCATCGACTCAACCCAGCCTGGCGCGCAGCGTCGCCCAGTCGAATGCGGGGCCCGGATCGGTCTTGCGCCCCGGTGCGATGTCACTGTGGCCGGCAATGTGTGCCGCATCGATGCCGGAATAGGCCGCGATCAGCGCGCGGATCGCGGCGGCTGCGCTGTCGTACTGAGCCGGGGTGTAGGCCACGGTGTCTTCACCTTCAAGTTCGATGCCGATTGAATAGTCGTTGCAGGCTTCGCGACCCTGGTAGCTCGAGGCGCCGGCATGCCAGGCGCGCTGCTGGAAGGGCACGAACTGCACCAGCTCACCGTCACGGCGCACCAGCAGATGCGCCGATACGCGCTTGCCGTCCAGCGTTGCAAAGTAGGGATGCACACCGCGCGGCAGGCTGCCGGTGAACAGCTGCTCGATCCATGGTCCGCCGAACTCGCCGGGGGGCAGGCTGATGCCATGGATGACGACCAGCTCCGGCGCAGCGCCCGCCGGGCGCGCATCGCGATGCGGACTCAACACCTGGCGGACGCCTTCCAGCATCCCGGTGGCCACATGTACGCGCAGGCTCACTGTGCAGATATCTCCTGGCCCTTGCCGTGGCGGCCCTGCCGGTGCTAAACCTGTGCCGGCCCGCAGCGGGCAAATAATCAACAATAATCCAGGAGAGGATAATGCCAATCGCAAAACGTCTGGGGGCCGAGTTCCTTGGCACCTTCTGGCTGGTACTGGGTGGGTGCGGCAGTGCCGTACTGGCCGCGGCGTGGCCGGAGCTGGGCATCGGCTTCGCGGGCGTGGCGCTGGCATTCGGTCTCACGGTGCTGACGGCGGCCTATGCCTTTGGCCACATCTCCGGCGCGCACTTCAATCCGGCGGTGTCGTTTGGCCTCGCAGTGGCGGGCCGTTTCGCGTGGAAGGACCTGGCGCCCTATGTTGTCGTGCAGGTGCTGGGCGCGATTGCTGCAGCCTTCCTGCTGCGTTACATCGCCAGCGGCGCGGCCGGCTTCGATGTCGGGGACGGACTGGCCTCGAATGGATTTGGCGAGCATTCGCCCGGCGGTTACACACTGCAGTCGGGCCTGGCCATCGAGATCGTGCTCACGGCATTCTTCCTGCTGGTGATCCTCGGCGCCACTTCGGCGCGTGCGCCGGCGGGCTTCGCGCCGCTGGCCATTGGCCTGGCGCTGACGCTGATCCACCTGATCAGCATCCCCGTGACCAATACTTCGGTCAATCCTGCGCGCAGCACCGGACCTGCGCTGGTGGTGGGTGACTGGGCGCTGGCGCAGCTGTGGCTGTTCTGGGTGGCGCCGCTGGCGGGCGCGGCCGTCGGCGGGCTGATCCACCGCTGGCTGGGCAGCGAGAAGGCTGCGGAATAGACGAACCGGCGAAGCCCGCGCCGGCGAGCTGTAAGGCTTTGTCGCTGGCGCGGACTGCCGCCGTAGCGCACATGCGCTGTCCCGGAGGAGCACGGATGTCGACCGTACTGCGCGTTGGCCTGGCGCCGCTCGCCGCCGCATTGCTGGTGCTGTACACGCCAGGTGGCAGCACTGGCGAGCCCGTCGCGATCGCCGATGTCGAGCTCGACGAGGTGCTGGTGATCGGCGAGTTGCCGGGCCCTGCGATGTGGAAGGTGTCGAAGGGCGATCACACGCTGTGGATCATGGGCACGCTGTCGCCGCTGCCGTCGAAGATGACGTGGCGCCAGAAGCGCGCGGAGGAAGTCATCCGCGCCTCCGGCGAGATCCTCGGCGAATCCTCCAGCAGGTGGGACATGGACCTGGGCGTGCGGGAGTCCTTCGGCATGATCCGCACCGTGATGAAGCTGCGGCACAATGCCGACGGCTCCACGCTGCGCGAGGTGCTGCCAGAAGCTGTTTACCAGCGCTGGCATGCGGAGCACCGGCGCTGGTTTGGCAAAAGCCCGAGTCCAAAAGAGCGCGCGCGACCGCTCTATGCCGCCTTCCTGCTGTACGACCGCGCACTGAAGAAGTCGGGCCTGACGGACGAGCCCCTGGTCTGGTCCAGAGCGGAGCAGCTGGCGAAGCAACACAAGGTGAAGGTCCGCCAGCGGCGGTTCACTGTGAAAGTGAGAGACCCGAAGGGCATGTTTGCCGAACTGGCCACCCTGCCACGGGACCTGGAGGCGGCCTGTCTGGTCGAGACCATGGATTTCATCGATCAGGAGCTGCCCCAGATGAAGAAACGTGCCCAGGCCTGGGCAGTGGGCGACATGGTGGCCCTGCGCGCCCTGCCGCGCGCGGAACTCGAACCACAGTGCATGGAGCTGGGCGAGGGCACGCGCATCGAACAGCTGTCCAATGAAGAAGAAGCGATGTTCGCCCGCGACTGGTCCGGCATCGTGGACTGGCTGCTGCTCACGCACGAGACGAGCTTCACCACCCTGCCCGTGGGCAAGTTGCTGGCGGATGACGGCGTGCTGGCGCAGCTGCGCAGCAAGGGCTACACCGTGGAGGAGCCGCAGTAGGCCTGCGGCTCCTCTCGCACCTGCCGTCGCCTACAGATGACCTTCGCTGAGCACCGGCTCGGCAGCCGCCGGTGTCGTGGCGTCGCGCTGCTGGGCGGCGTAGGCCGCATGCGCATCTGACAGCAGGTACGCCTGCAACTGCCCGGCCTGCTGCTCGCTCAATACATCGCCGAAGGGCGGCATGCCGCGCGCCTGCAGCACGCCCTGCAACACGATCTGCGTGAACGCCGAGTGGGTCGCTGCGGTGCTGCGGCGCAGATCCGGAACCGGTGCTGGCCAGGTATTGGTATGGCAGCTGCGGCAGTTCGCGGCAAAGATCGCCGCACCCGCGACAACATCCGCCGCTGTGCCGGTGCGCGGCGGTGGCTCGGCCAGCGGACCGGGCGGCGGCAGATCTGGCGGCACCGGCGTCGGGCCACCATCGAGGCGGAACGCCAGGATGCGGTTGGCATTGCCCTTGCGGGAGGCGATGTTCTGTGGCAGCCAGCTGCTCCAGCCGCCGCCGCCACTGCCGGCAAGGATGGCGATGTACTGCACGCCATCGACGGTGTACGTCATCGGCGCGGCGATCATTGCGGTGCCGACCTCGATTTCCTTCAGCAGTGTGCCGTCGGTGTCGCGGAACACGCGCAGCACGCCATCGAGCCCACCCTGCACCACCAGGCCACCGCCGGTGGACAGCACGCCGCCGTGATCCATGAAGGAGCTGTTCGGCACGCTCCACACGAACTCATGCTTCACCGGATCCCAGGCCTTCAATGCCGCCGAGGGTGTGACATCGGGCTGGGTAGCGAGGAATTTGGGATCGGCCAGGGGCCGCAGCGCCGCCGGCAACGACGCCGGATCGGCGAGCTGGAAAGAGAAGGCCACCTGCACATTGGTGTTCATGCGGCCGGGCAACCACTGTGGATTGCCCGGCGGATTAGCGTACAGCGCGCCCACATGCACGGTTGGAATGTAGACCAGCCCGGTCTTCGCGCTATGCGACATCGGATTCCAGTTGTGGGCGCCGATGGGCGAAGGGAACACCAGCTTCGGCTTGCCGTCGCCATAGTCGGCGGTCGCCTTGTCTTCCACCGGACGGCCGGTCTGCAGGTCGACATGCGTGGCCCAGGTGACCGCCGCATACTTCTCGGCCGAGAGCAACTCGCCACTGGCGCGATCGAGCACGTAGAAGAAACCGTTCTTCGGCGCCGTCATCAGCACCTTGCGCTCGGCGCCAGCCAGTGTGACCGTCGAGAGCATCAGGTGCTGCGTGGCGGTGAAGTCCCACTGCTCGCCCGGCACCTGCTGGTAGTGCCACGCCAGCCGCCCGGTATCCGGATTGATCGCCAGGATGGACGCGAGGTAGAGATTGTCGCCGCCCTTCGGGCTGCGCAGCTTGCGATTCCAGGGCGCGGCGTTGCCGGTGCCGACGTACAGCAGGTTCAGCTGCGGATCGTAGACCATGGAATCCCACGCCGTGCCGCCCATGCCGAACTCCCAGCGCGAGTCCGGATCCCAGGTCTGCGACGCGGCCTCCATCTCCGGATGCTCGAACGGAAGCTGCGGATCGCCGGGCACGGTGTAGAAGCGCCAGGCCTGCTCGCCGGTGACGAGGTCATAGGCGGTGACATAGCCGCGCGCATCGAACTCAGCGCCACCGTTGCCGATCACCACCACGTTGCCAGCCACCTGCGGTGCACCGGTGACGGAATAGCCGCGCTGCTTGTCGTCAATGGTCTGGGCCTGCCACAGCACCTCGCCGCTGGTGGCGTCGAGCGCGTACAGGACGCCGTCGAACGCTGCGGTGTAGACCTTGCCCTGCCAGACGGCCACGCCGCGACTGACCATGTCGCAGCAGGCGCCGCGGTTCACCTTGCCGTCGATCTGCGGCTCGAACCGCCACAGCAGCTCGCCCGTGGCTGCATTGAGCGCATAGACGCGACCGGCGACGCCCGAGGTGTACATCACGCCATCGATGACCATGGGTGTGGCTTCCATGCCGCGCGCCGTGCCGGTCTGGTATTCCCAGGCCATGCCCAGTCGCGACACATTGCCTGCATTGACCAGATCCAGCGGCGAGTAGTGGGTCTTGCCGAAATCGCGGCCGCCGGTGAGCCAGGCACCCGGTTCGGCATCCAGCGCCAGCAGCCGCCCGCGGTCAACTTTGCCGGCGGACACGAGAACCGTGCTGTCGGGGACGCGATTGCAGGCAGCGTTACCGCCCATCATCACCACGGCCAGCACCACGCCGGCCAGTTTGCGTCTGGACATCTTCATTCCCCCGAAGGAGTGGATTCGCTTGTGGGATCATTATGAGCGCATGAGCCACGTTCCCGACAAGCCTTCCGCACTCGTACCGCGCGACCTGGCCACGCTGTGGCACCCGTGCACCCAGATGAAGGATCACGAGCGGGAGATGCCGCTGATTCCCATCCGCCGCGGCCGCGGCGTGTGGCTGGAGGGAATGGATGGCAAGCGGTATCTGGACGCCATCAGCTCGTGGTGGGTCAACTTGTTCGGCCACGCCAATCCCGCCATCAATGCCGCGGTCACAGACCAGCTGGCCGAACTGGAGCATGTGATCTTCGCAGGCTTCACCCACGAGCCCGCGGTGGAAGTGGCCGAAGGCCTGCTGCGCGCCGCGCCTCCCGGCCTCGCCCGCTGCTTCCTCGCCGACAATGGGTCCGCTGCGGTCGAAGTAGCCGTGAAGATGAGCTTCCATTACTGGCGCAATGCCGGCCAGCCTGGCAAGAAGCGCTTCATCACGCTGGCGAACAGCTATCACGGCGAGACCCTGGGCGCACTGGCCGTGGGGAATGTGGCGCTGTACAAGGGCATCTACGCACCGCTGCTGATGGATGTGATCACGGCGCCTTCACCCGATGCCTGGGACTGCCATCCCGGCGAGTCGGCCGAGCAGGTGGCGCGACGCCAGTTCGCCGCGATGCGCGCCCTGCTGGCGCGCCACGCGCACGAAACTGCGGCCGTGATCATCGAGCCACTGGTGCAATGCGCTGGCGGCATGCGCATGTACCACCCGATCTACCTCACGCTGCTGCGCCAGGCCTGCGATGAATGCGGCGTACACCTGATCGCCGACGAGATCGCGGTGGGCTTCGGCCGCACCGGCACGCTGTTCGCCTGCGAGCAGGGCGGCATCACACCGGATTTCCTCTGCCTGTCGAAAGGCCTGACCGGCGGCTATCTGCCGCTATCGGCCGTGCTGACCACGGCGGATGTCTACGCGGCCTTCTATGCCGGGCACGCCGCACAGCGGGCCTTCCTGCATTCGCACAGCTACACCGGCAATCCACTGGCCTGCGCGGCCGCGCGCGCCACGCTCTCAATTTTCGCCAACGAGCCGGTGATTGAGCGCAACCGGGCGCTCGCCGCGCACATGGCAGCGGCCACCGCAATGCTGGCTGACCACCCGCACGTTGGCGAGGTGCGCCAGACCGGCATGATCCTCGCCATCGAGATGGTGAAGGACAAGACCAGTCGCGAACCTTTCGCTGCGGGAGAACGCCGCGGCCTCACGGTCTATCGCCATGCACTGGAGCGCGGCGCGCTGCTGCGTCCCATCGGCAACGTGATCTATTTCATGCCGCCCTACGTCATCACCAACGAGGAGATCGATTTCCTCGCCGACGTGGCGCGCAGCGGCATCGAGGCCGCCACATGCGGGTAACGCGCGTTCATGTGCCCGCCCTGCTGACGCCGGGCACGCTGGTCGAACTACCCGCCGGGCCGGCGCAGCACCTGACACGCGTACTGCGCCTGGCACCGGGTGCGCAACTCACCGCGTTCAACGGCCTGGGCGGGGAGTTCGACGCCGTCATCGAAGGTGTTCACCGCAGCATCGTGACGGTGCGCATAGGCATCCACCACGCTGTCGAGCGCGAATCGCCACTGGACATCACGCTGCTGCAGGGCATTGCGCGTGGCGAGAAGATGGACCTGATCCTGCAGAAGGCCACCGAGCTGGGCGTAGCGCGGATTGTGCCGCTCACCACCACCCGCAGCACTGTGCGCCTGACTGCCGACACGGCAGCGCGCAAGCAGGAGCACTGGCAGGGTGTGGTGGCCAGCGCTTGCGAACAGTGCGGGCGCAATCGCGTGCCTGCGGTGGCAACGCCGGTCGCACTGGCCGAAGCGGTGCAGGCAGCATCGCCGGGACTGAATCTGGTGTTGACTCCCGCCGCCGAGGCTGAATCCCTGGGAACATTGTTCGCCCGTCACGGGAAGCCAGAAAAGTTGCCGCCCGTCGCATTGCTGATCGGACCCGAAGGCGGTCTGGATGCCCCGGAGGTCAGCGCGGCCAGACTGGCGGGTTTCGTCGGTTGCCGGCTGGGTCCACGCATACTGCGCACGGAAACAGCGGCACTGGCAGCGCTGGCTGCGCTGCAGTCTGTGGCCGGGGACTTTGCCTAGTCGCTGCCCTTCCCTGCCAGGGAATACGGGGCCCGCGTCGAGCAGCAGGAATCAGGCCTGGTCCACGTCGTCCGGCAACGGCTCGGTCTTTGCCGCGATCATCGCCTCCAGCCGGTCGAGGTCGGGCACCAGCGGCGTCTCGTCGAGCAGCTGGATCTGGCAGGCCACCGGGCCATCTTCGGGAAAGTCGCGGGTCGCATCCAGCTTCACGAACTCGGGCGAGATGCGCACCAGCTGCGGGAAACCCTGCGACAGGATGGCCATGGCGCCACCGCCCAGTGACTCGGTCAGGGCATTCAGCACCACCACGCGCGAGCGGGAATTGGGGGTGGGCACGTCTCCGCCGGCGCAGCCTTCGAACGACACCAGCGGCACGCTGCGTCCGTTCCACTTGATCATGCCCATGTGCCAGGGCGGCGCGCCGGTCATCTCCTGCGGGGTCTGGTAGCCGACCACTTCGGCGACGCAGCCGCGCGGCACCAGCAGCCGCTCCTTCTCCAGTGGCACCATCAAGCCATAGAGCTCCGCGGGACGGTCAATGGCCATTCATCTGCTCCTGCTTGCCGCCGCGCGCCACCAGCGGCGCGATCGCCTCCAGCAGCTGGCTTTCCTGGTAGGGCTTGCCGAGGTATTCGTCCACACCGATCTCCATGGCGCGCGCGCGGTGCTTCTCGCCCACGCGCGAGGTGATCATGATGATGGGCACGTGCTTCAGCCGCGGACTGGTGCGCATGTGCTGCGCCACCTCATAACCATCCATGCGCGGCATCTCGATGTCGAGCAGCACCACGTCCGGCACATGCTCTGCCATCACTGCCACCGCGTCCTCGCCGTCGCGTGCGGTCAGCACGCGCATGCCATTGCGCTCCAGCAGCCGCTGCGTCACGCGGCGCACCGTGATCGAGTCGTCCACCACCAGCGCCATGATGCGGCGGTCGAGGCGTTCGCGGGTGACGACGGCTTTCTCGCGACCGCGCCAGCCGCCGCGCACCAGCGCGCCGATGTCGAGAATCACCACGATTCGGCCGTCACCCATGATGGTGGCACCGGCCACACCACGGACGGAGGCAATCTGCGGGCCCACGGGTTTCACCACGATCTCGCGGGTTCCCACCAGCTCCTCGGCCACCACGCCGGTAGAGAGCTCACCGGCGCGAACCATCGCCACTGGCAGGGTCGAGGCATCGTCGGGCAGCGGGCCGGGCTCCAGGCCCACGAAGCTGGCCAGCTGCTGGAGGCGGTACTTGTGGCCACCATACAGGTAGGAGGGCGTGTCGCTGCGCAGGTGCTGCTGCACTTCCTCGCGCGGCACGCGCACCACGCCCTCGATGGTGGGCATGGGCAAAGCAAACTGTTCATCACCGACGCGGAGGATCAACGCGTGACTCACGGCCAGCGTCAGTGGCAGACGGATCATGAAGCGCGAGCCCAGGCCGGGCTCGGTCTCCATGTTGAGCGAACCGCCGAGCTTCTTGACCTCGACCGCCACCACGTCCATGCCCACGCCGCGGCCGGCCGCCTGGGTGAGGTTCTCGGCAGTGGAGAAGCCGGGCTCGAGGATCAGCGCCATCGCCTCCTGGTCGGTGAGCGCCTGGTCTTCGCGGATCATGCCCAGCGCAATGGCCTTGTTGCGGATGGCGGCGATATTCATGCCGCCACCGTCGTCGCTGACTTCAACCAGCACCTCGGCCCCTTCGCGGCGCAGGGCCAGATGGATGCGGCCCGTGTCGGATTTGCCTGCTGCCAGGCGCCGCTCGGGTGATTCGATGCCGTGCACCACGGCATTGCGCAGCAGGTGTTCGAACGGCGGCAGCATGCGCTCGAGCACCTGGCGATCCATCTCGCCGGCGGCGCCTTCAACGCTGAGCTCGGCGTTCTTGCCGGTGTCGCTGGCGGTCTGGCGCACGATGCGGCTCATGCGCTGCACATGGCGCTGGAACGACACCATGCGCGTGCGCATCAGGCCGTTCTGCAGCTCGGTGACGGTACGGCCCTGGTGGATGAGCTGGTTCTGCGCTTCCTGGGTCAGCGTCTCGAGCATGGCCTGGATGCTGGCCACGTCATTGGCAGTCTCGGCCAGTGCA
>DATKBK010000336.1:0-10045 GCA_035514045.1 Steroidobacteraceae bacterium
ATGCGCGGCCAGGCGGCGCGTCGCCGCGGCCAGCGCCGCTGGCTTGCGGTCCCGCAGCGGCAGTGGCCAGAGCCACCAGGGCGCGCGGACCTGCTCGGCACCGATGGCCTCGAACAGCAGGTAATCGGCCAGCCATGCCGACTGGGATTCGCGCCAGGCTTCAAAGTCGGACTCGCTGCCCGGGTCGGGGGCATGCCGGTCCAGCAGGGCGGCATTGCCCGCGCGATCAGAGCGCGCCGAATAGGGCGAGCCGGCGCCATCCACCGGTACCAGCGGCAGCAGCTGCCATACGGAGAAGCCGGCCTGGGCCAGCCAGTCGATGAAACGCCGCGCGGGCGCGCCGAAGGCGCCGTGGCCTTCGCCACACAATGAAGAAGCAGGCAGCAGCACGCCCGCGCGCCGGCGTGACAGCACGCCCGCGCCGCTCATGAGCGGCGCATCACGCCGCCACCTTCCGGGTCGCCGCATCCCACGCTGATCGGGTGTTGCAGCTGCTCGGGCGGTGTCAGGCCGAGCGCGCGGTAGAGGCTGGTGAGCTGATGCCGGAACAGCTCGTCGAAATCGCGCACAGCGCCCGCGGGATTGTAATCGCCGAACCACCAGTACCAGTCCGAAGCCTCACAGGCGGCCAGCTGCCGTTCGGCACGATCACGCTCATCAGGACTGAGGTGGCCGGAGGCGACCACCTCGTCATAGGCGCGCTTGGCCTCGCACAGCAGATCCCAGCCGCGATTCTTGTCGGCATCGCCCATCCAGGTGGACAACGTGCCGTACACCCACGAGCCGGCGCGCAGCCGCGGCAGCCGCGCCGGGGCGACGCCGGCGGCGCGCTGTGCGTCGGTGAATTCTGCCAGCGTCATCAGCTGCAGCTGTGAGTGTTCAGCCAGCGCCCGGTACATGGCCGTGAGGAAATGCCAGCCGTTGGCCGGATAGTGCTCCCATGCATTCTCACCATCGAGCGCCACCACCACCGCACGGCCCGGTGAGCCCTCGGTGCGAGCCGCGATGGCGGCCAGTTCGTGCACGAAGTTGGCCGCCGCGTCATCGCCATGCCACTTGGAATAGCTGAAGCCGATCAGATCGGACAGGCCGTCATGGCGGAAATAGCAGGCCAGCTGCCCGCCGGGCAGGCTCCACGCCTGATTGAGCAGCCGCTCGGCCGCACCCTGCCCGGCCGGCACGTCGATGCCGGAAAGGTGCAGCGAGGGCCCGAGCACACTGACGCTGGTGGCCAGGCAATCGAACCCCGCGGCCTCGATGGCCGCCACCGCTGCCTCGCTGACTGCACCTTCCGATGGCCAGCAAGTGCGCGGCTTCTGGCCGAATACGCGCTGGTGCGATTCCACCGCCCGCTGCAGATGCCAGGCGGCGCGTTCCGCCCCGCCCGGATAGCCGGCTGCGTGCGTCCTGCCGGCATGCGGCTCGCTCTCGCGCGCCGCGCCGAAATCGATCAGCAGCGGCAGGATGGGATGGCTGAAGGGCGATACGGCCAGCTCGCAGCGGCCGGCGTCGGCCAGCGCGCGGTATCGCGGCAGCACACCCTTGAGCAGTTCGCCGATCAGCTCGAGCAGGCTGCGCCGATCGGCCGCATCGAAACCGCGCGCCTTGCGTTCCAGCTTCGCGACGCGGCTGTCGGTACGGCGCACGGACTCGCCCAGCCAGGCCAGGTGGTACCAGACCGCCAGGTCGTGCAGGTACTGGTCCGAGACATAGCCGACCCGCGCCAGCTGGCCCACCGACTCGGCGATCTCCACCAGCGTGGCCAGGGGCGGATGGCGCTGGATTACGTTGCGCCGGTCGGCGCGCAGGCAGGCCTCGATGAGCGCCAGCCGCGCCGCCGGCTCGACCGGCAGCGGCGCATGGCTGAGCGTGGCCAGCAATTCGTCGGGCAGCGGCGTGCCGCTGGCCAGATTCGCCTGCACCGCCGCGGCCAGATCCTCGATCTGCTCCACCAGCACCGGCGTGAAGTTCACCACCGCCTTCGCGCCGGGCACCTCTTCGAGGTGCGCGGCCATGTCGGTGTAGTCCTTGATGACGTGCAGCCAGGTCCAGGGAAGCACATAGCGGCCGGACAGCGCATCGCGGTACGGGGGCTGGTGCATGTGCCAGAACAGCACGACTGGCAGCCGCCGGGCGGTCATTGGCTGCGGGTGTTGGCCATCAGCGCGTCGGGCGTGACCAGGACGATGCCGCGCGGCGTGACGTCGAAGCGCTCGCGATCGAGCGCGGCATCCACACCAATCTGCATGCCGTCGGGAATCTCGCAGTGCTCGTCAATGATCGCGCCCTGGATGATGCAGCCGCGACCCACGCGCACGCCCGGCATGATCACCGAGCGCTCCACCACGCTGCGCTCCTCGATGCGCACCGCCGAGAACAGCAGTGATTCGCGCACCACCGCGCCCGAAATGATGCACCCGCCGGCCACCAGCGAGTTGATCGCCATGCCGGTACGTCCTTCGCCAGTCAACACGAACTTTGCCGGCGGCTGCTGCACCTGGTAGGTCCAGATGGGCCACTCCTCGTCGTAGACGTTCAGTTCCGGTGACACATGCACCAGTTCGATGTTCGCCTCGTAGAACGCATCGACCGTGCCAACGTCGCGCCAGTAGTTCTGTGCCTTGGTGCGCACGTTGCGGAAGGGATAGGCGAAGACCTGCATGGAATCGATGGCCTTCGGAATGACGTTCCTGCCGAAATCGTGC
This sequence comes from Steroidobacteraceae bacterium, assembly GCA_035514045.1. GTDB lineage: Bacteria > Pseudomonadota > Gammaproteobacteria > Steroidobacterales > Steroidobacteraceae > ZC4RG30. The sequence continues at coordinate 2,706 of DATKBK010000336.1, forward strand.
GCGGAGGACTCATCGGCGGCATCCTCGGCGAGCAGGCGCTCCAGCAGGTCCGCATTGAAGACGTAAATGCCCATGGAAGCCAGCGCCACGTCGGGGTTGCCCGGCACGGGCTCGGGCTCGCGCGGCTTTTCGGCGAACTTGGTCACGCGGTTCCAGCCGGTCACCGACAGCACGCCGAACTCGCGCGCCTCCGGCACCGGCACCTCGACTACGCCCACGGTGATGTCGGCGCCTTTCTCGACGTGGTAGGCGATCATCGGGCCGTAGTCCATCTTGTAGATGTGATCGCCCGCCAGCACCAGCACGTGCCGGGCGCCGTGGGCGCGCACGTAGTCGAGATTCTGGAACACGCTATCGGCGGTGCCGCGGTACCAGTGCTTGCCGACCTGCTGCTGGGCAGGAATCACGTCGACAAATTCGCCGAACTCGCCGCGCAGGTAGCTCCAGCCCCGCTGCACGTGCTGGATCAGCGACTGGCCCTTGTACTGGGTGAGCAGGCAGATCTTGCGGATGCCCGAATTGACGCAGTTGGAAAGGACAAAGTCGATGATGCGGAACTTGCCGCCGAATGGCGTGGCTGGCTTGCAGCGATGCTCGGTGAGCCCGCGCAGTCGCTCGCCGCGCCCGCCCGCCATGATCATTGCCAGGGTGCCGCCGGTGAGGCGGCTGACATAGCGGCCGGAGGAAGTGCGCGATGCGTTTGCCATTGCAGGCTATATTTACCACAAGCAGCGCGGTGCGCAGCGCAGGCTGCGCACGGAAAATCACCTGAACCCCAAAGCGGCGGACCCGACCATCAGTCACGCGGTTGCAACACGGATGGATCAGCTCGCGGCCGGCCGCCATCACGATCCGCATGGCCTGCTGGGTGTCCACGGCAATGCTCCGCTGACGGTTGTGCGGGCCTACCTTCCCGCCACCCGGGAAGTCCGGCTGGCCGACGGACGAGCCCTGGGACGGGTCGGTGCGTCCGACTTCTTCGAGCTGGCTGACGCGGCGCCCGTCGAAGTCCATCCCCGGCTGGTGTGGACCGACGATCATGGCCAGCAGCACGAGCGCGTCGACCCCTACAGCTTTGCCCCCACGCTCTCGCCGGCCGACCTCGCCATGCTCGCCGCCGGCAATCATGTGGAAGCCTGGAAGATGCTCGGTGCGCATCCGGCCACCTTCGACGGCATCCAGGGCGTGCGCTTCGCGCTGTGGGCGCCGAACGCCGAGCGGGTGAGCCTGATCGGTCCGTTCTGCGACTGGGACGGCCGCCGCCTGCCGATGCGTGTGCTCGATGCCAGCGGGGTGTGGGAATTGTTCGTGCCCGGCCTGCCGCTGGGCACGCTCTACAAGTTCGAATTGCGCAACCGCGACAGCGGCGAACTTCTGGTCAAGACCGACCCCTACGCCTTTGCCATGGAAATGCGTCCGGCCACTGCCGGCATCGTCACCGACCCGCATGCCTATGCATGGAACGACGGCGAATGGCTGCGGCAGCGGGCGGAACGCGACTGGCTGCGCGCTCCGCTGTCCATCTACGAGGTGCACCTGGGCTCCTGGAACCGGCATGCCGATGGCGGCTACTTCAGCTACCGCGAGCTCACCGCGCAGCTGCTGCCCTATGTGAAGCGCCTGGGCTTCACCCACATCGAGCTGCTGCCGATCACCGAGCATCCGCTGGATGACTCCTGGGGCTACCAGACCACCGGTTACTTCGCGCCCAGCAGCCGCTTTGGCCCGCCGGCGGACCTGAAGCAGTTCATCGACCGCTGCCACACCGAAGGCATCGGCGTGCTGCTCGACTGGGTGCCGGCGCACTTTCCGCGCGATGCCCATGCGCTGGCGCGCTTTGATGGCACGGCGCTGTACGAGTACGCCGACCCGCGCAAGGGCGAGCATGCCGACTGGGGCACACTGGTGTTCAATTACGAGCGCCACGAGGTAAGGAACTTCCTGCTCGCCAGCGCCTGCTACTGGCTGGAGCATTTCCACCTCGATGGCCTGCGGGTCGATGCAGTGGCCTCGATGCTCTACCTGGACTATGCACGCGGCACGGATTTCGTGCGCAACCGCCACGGCGGCCGCGAGAACCTCGAGGCGGTGGAGTTCCTGCGCGCGTTGAACACCATCACGCACGCGCGCACGCCCGGCACCCTGATCATGGCGGAGGAATCCACCGACTGGCCGCTGGTGAGCCGCCCGGTCGACACCGGCGGGCTGGGCTTCTCAATGAAATGGAACATGGGCTGGATGCACGACACGCTGGGCTACTTCGCCCGCGATCCGATCCATCGCCGGCATCACCAGGACGAGCTGACCTTCGCGATGATGTATGCCTACAGCGAGAACTTCATCCTGCCGCTGTCGCACGATGAGGTGGTGCACCTGAAACACTCGCTGCTGGGCCGCATGCCCGGCGATCGCTGGCAGCAGCTGGCCAACCTGCGCCTGCTGTACGTCTACATGTGGACGCTGCCCGGCAAGAAGCTGCTGTTCATGGGCGGAGAGTTTGCGCATCCCTGGGAGTGGGATTTTCACGTCGCCCTGCCCTGGGACCTGCTCGAACATCCCGAGCACCGCGGCGTGCAGCAGTTGGTCGGGGATCTGAACCGGCTCTATGTCCAGGAGCCGGCGCTGCACCGCTACGAGTTCGAGCCGGAGGGCTTCCGCTGGATCGACTGCAATGATCGCGACCAGTCGGTGCTGTCCTACCTGCGCATCGCCGGCTGGCGGCAGCTGGTGGTGGTGCTGAACTTCACACCGGAGCCGCGCCGGGGCTATCGCATTGGCGTGCCCGCGGCCGGCCAGTATCGGGTCCTGCTCAATTCAGACTCAGCGCACTACGGCGGCGGCAATCTGGGCGGTCCCGTGGTGCCGGCAGAGGTGGTGCCCGCCCATGGGCTGCCGGCCTCGCTGGTGCTGGACCTGCCGCCACTGGCCGGGCTGATCCTGGTCAGAGCCGCTTCATGAGGCCCATTTCCAGCGGGTGCGTGAGCAGCGGATGCCACGGGTATATCCGCACCTCCAGCTGGTATTGCCCCATGGCGGGCGGCCGCGCCGCCACCCGGTAGTCCACAGCGCCATCCGCGCTCGCCGCTCCCGCGGCGTCGAAACGCGCCTGCCATTGTCCGGCCGGGGGGCCGTGGCCGAAGGAACACAGCGGCGCCATCTCGAAGCCCGCGTCGGGCAGCACGCGGCGCGCCTTGAACTCGACGCACAGGTCGGCCGGATCAAGACCAGCCAGTTGCACTCTGGCGCGCATCACCAATGCCGACTCCGCGCCGGCCATGCGCGGCTCATCGCGCACCTCGAGAATGCGCACGTCCTTCCAGCGCTCACGCACCCGCTGCTTCCAGGCTGCCAGCGCCTCGGCAGGCCTGCCGCCATCCGCCAGCAGGCGCTGACCCATCGCCGCGGCGGGCCGATACAGGCCCCGCGCGTAGTCGCGTACCACGCGTCCCATGTTGAAACGCGGGATCACGCTCGCCATCGCGTGCCGGCAGCGACGTACCCATTCGGGTGAGAGACCGTCGGCATTGCGGCCGTAATACAGCGGCACGACTTCTTCTTCCAGCGCGTCGAACACCGCCGCCGCGTCCAGGTCATCGCGTCGCGATTCATCCAGCGCATCGGCGCCGGGCAGGCCCCAGCCGTTGTCGCCGTCGAAGGCCTCGGCCCACCAGCCGTCGAGGATGGACAGGTTGAGCCGACCGTTCACCGCCGCCTTGATGCCGGAGGTGCCGCTGGCCTCCAGCGGGGCGATAGGATTGTTGAGCCACACGTCCACGCCCGTCACCAGCCAGCGGGCGAGCTGGATGTCGTAATCCTCGAGGAACACCACGCGGCCGGCGAACGCAGGCTCGAGCGCCAGCCGCTTGATCTCGCGCAGCACCTGCTGGCCCGGCAGGTCGGCCGGGTGCGCCTTGCCCGCGAACAGGAACAGCACCGGCCGCTGCTCGTTGGCTACCAGGCGCTGCAGGCGCGCGCGGTCGCGCAGCAGCAGGGCGGCGCGCTTGTAGGTGGCGAAGCGGCGTGCGAAGCCGATGGTGAGCACATCGGGATTGCGCGGATCGAGGAAGCGCGTGATGTGCGCCAGCTGCACGCGTCCAAGGCCCTTGCGACGGTATTCGCGCTCCAGCCGGGCACGCACGCCTACCAGCATGCGCGATTTGACGTCCTGGGCAGTGGCCCAGAATGGCTGGTCGGGCAACTGGTCCACGGCCTGCCAGTAGTCGACATCGCAGAGGCGCTCGCGCCACTCGGGCAGGTGCTCGTCGAAGAAGCGCGCCCACACCGACGACAGGAATGTGGGCACGTGCACGCCGTTGGTCACGTAGCCCACCGGATTCTCGGCCGGTGGGATGTCGCCCCAGTGATCGGCGCACAACTCGGAGGACACACCGCCATGGATGCGGCTCACGCCATTCACGCGGCGCGCAGCGTTCAGCGCCAGCCGGGTCATGTTGAAGTAGCCGTCCACGCCTGGCGCCCGGCCAAGTGCCAGCAGCCGCCGCATGTCGCCGCCCAGTTCCTTCGCCAGAGCGGAAAAATGCTCGGCGAACAGATGATCGGGGAAAGCGTCGTGTCCCGCCGCCACGGGCGTATGCGTGGTGAACACGCATTGCGCTGCCACTGCCTCGAGGCCGGGGTCGAAGCCAAGGCCCGCCGCCAGCTGCTCGCGCAGCAGCTCCAGCGCGAGGAATGCGGCGTGGCCCTCGTTCATGTGCCACACCGCGGGCCGCAGGCCCAGCAGCCGTAGCGCCCGCAGCCCGCCGATGCCCAGCACCATCTCCTGCTTGATGCGCCGCGCCTCATCACCGCCATAAAGACGGAACGTGATGTCGCGGTCGGCGGGGTTGTTGGCCTCGACATTGGTGTCGAGCAGGAACACCGAGACGCGGCCCACTTCGGCCCGCCACAGCCGCGCCGCCACCTGGCGTTCGGCAATGGGCACGTGCACGATCAGCCACGCACCGCTGGCGTCGCGCACGGGTTCCATCGGCAGGTCGCGCGGATCGGCATCGTTGAACCCGGCGTGCTGCGATCCATCGCTGTCGACAGACTGGGTGAAGTATCCCTGCCGGTAAGCCAGGCCCACCGCTACGAAATCCAGCTGCTCGTCGCTGGCCGCCTTGCAATGGTCGCCGGCCAGGATACCGAGCCCCCCCGAGTAGATGGGGAAGCTCTCGTGGAAGCCGTACTCGGCACAGAAATAGGCAACCTGCGCACCGCCGTCGGCGGCCTTGAGGGAGAGATAGCGGTCGTAATTCGCAAGCGCCTTGCCATAGCGCGCCAGATAGCCGGGGTCGGCTGCCGCGGCATCCAGCGCCGCCTGGCTCACGCAGCGAAGCAGCAGCCGCGGGTTGGAGTGCGTCTCGCCCCACAGGCCCTGGTCAAGGTCCTCGAACAGGGCTCGCGTGGGGCGGTGCCAGCTGTAGGAGAGATTGGCGGCCAGCTCACCGAGCCGGGCGAGAGCCGGTGGGATCACCGGCGAGATTTCGACAAGACGCATGCGCACTAGTTTAGACATAGACTATGGCGCCATGCGTACCTCTCTGGTCCTGTGGGCCCTGATGCTGGCGATGCTGCCCGCCTGCGCAGCGCGCTCCGCCGATGACTTCCAGCCCGCGCAGCTGCGCGAGTTCGCGCGCGGCGAGGTCAGCATCGAGCGTCAGGGCGGGCGCGATACCTTTCGCGTGTGGCTGGCCCGCACTCCCGCCGAACAGCAGCAGGGCCTGATGTGGATCCGCCAGTTGCCGCGCGACCAGGGCATGCTGTTCCTGCTCGACCCGCCGCGCCCGATGGACATGTGGATGAAGAACACCTACATCTCGCTCGACATGGTTTTCTTCAACGCCGACGGCCGCATCACCCGCATCCACGCCCGCGCCCAGCCCCAGTCGGAGAACATCATCTCTTCAGGGGGCGAAGTTGCCGGCGTGCTGGAGCTGCTGGCGGGCGAAGCGGCACGGCGCGGCATTCGCGTCGGTGACCGCATCTCCCTGCCGCGGCTGCGCACACCGTGAATTTTCCGGTCCTGGCATAGACGTTGTCAGCCCCGTCCTACGCGCCCTCCAGGATTGTTGCGTTATAGCAACGAAAGAATAGTCAAGTTGGCAAGTAATTGCAGTCGCTACTTATTTTGTCGCGTACGGGGTAGCATGGCCACAACTTCGCTGGGAGCGAACAACACATGAGGAAACGCAACATGAACAGGTCCTTGTTGAGGATGGCCATCTCGGCCGCCCTGCTTGGAAGCGCGGTATCGGCCTATGCCGGTACCGAGGTTGGACAGGTCACGGTCGGCGTGGCTGGAATGTGGACCGGCACCGATTCCGATCGTCGCGTCGACGATGGCTTCGGAATCAATTATTCGCTGGGCACCGCCGTGAATGACAACTGGGACGTGAACCTGAATGCCTTCTCCGGCAATCACGACGACCTCGCGCCGGGCGCCACCTGGGACCGCGAGATCAAGGGATTGACCTTTGATTTCGCCCGCGTGTTCAACCGCGACTCGCGCATCAGTCCGTTTCTGCTGATTGGTGCTGGCATCGTGGATCAGTTCCGCCCTGCTTCGGCCGACAAGGAAGTGGTGGGCAAGCTCGGTGGCGGCCTCACCGCCGATCTGTTCGCAACCACCAGCAGCAAGCTGCAGTTGAAGGGCGACATCGCCGCGCGCGGCTCGGTAGGCCGCGGCATCATCGATACGGTCGCGACGCTGGGCCTGCAGATGGCGCTGGGCAATGTGGAACCACCCGCACCACCGCCGCCGCCGCCTCCGCCTCCTCCTCCCCCGCGCGCAGCGCCGCCGCCTCCGCCGCCTCCTCCTCCGCCGCCGGCTCCGCCGCCGCCGCCGCCTGACACGGACCGTGATGGCGTGGTGAATGCCAACGACCGCTGCCCCAACACGCCGCTGGGCGATCAGGTAGACAGCGTTGGTTGCAGCCTGACCATCCGCCTCGAGGTGCTGTTCGAGCACGACTCGTCGACCATCAACCCGGCTTCCTTCGCGGAGCTTGGGCGCGTGGTCACGTTCCTGCGCGAGACGTCACCCTCGGCTACCGGCGTGGTCGAAGGCCACACCGACAACACGGGCGCCGATGCCTACAACCAGGCTTTGTCGGTGCGCCGCGCCAATGCCGTTATGAAGTACCTGGTCGATGCGGGGGTGCCAGCCTCGCGCCTGTCGGCGCAGGGCTTTGGCGAGTCCCAGCCGGTGGCGGACAACGACACGGCTGAAGGCCGCGCCCAGAACCGCCGCGTGGTGCTCCGCCGGTCGAACTGACGCCGGGACCCGGCTGCAGGGCGAGCGGCCCTGCAGCCCACCGACGATTGAAGAAAAAGGCCCG
>DATKBK010000337.1:0-2151 GCA_035514045.1 Steroidobacteraceae bacterium
CCCCGTCAGCGCGCCTGGCCAGCGTCACCGCGCTATTTTACTTCAGCGCCATCGAGCGCGCGACGCTTGCCCTCGGGCGGCGGATCACTCTCGGTGAAGCTGCTGATCGCGCAGCGTTCCTCATTCGGGATGACCACGTAGCTGAAGCGGTCGATCCGGTCGCTGGTGCCGGGGTCAAAGCCGAGGCGCAGAGCGTTGTCGAGTCCGTAACAGGGACCGTTGAGCCTGGCGTAATACCACTTGTTGAGCCCGCCCTCTACCCACACGCCTTCGAGCCCGTCGGCCTGCCAACTGGTGACTGCGGAGCGCTGGCTGGCGAAGGGAATGAAGACTTCTGGCTTTGTGAGCCCGACGCCGTCGGAGCTGTATTCCGGCGTGACGCAGGCCTGCAACAGACCCACCAGGGAAGCTGTGGCAATGAGATGAATGTGTTTCATATACGCCCTCCGTTGTCAGCTGCGACGTGGCTTGATGTGCAGCTCTTTGCGACCGTAGTCAATCACCAGAGTATCGACCAGACCCAGGATGTCCATCCCGACAATCAGTGCCGGCGTGTCGGAGAGTTCCCACATATCAAAGATATGCAGATCGCCGAAGGTCACATGCGCGTCCCGCACCTGCAGGGTACCCAGCTGGATCGGCGACACGCGCGCGCCGCGGCCGGTCTGGATGTCCCCGGTGGCTCCCTGGATCTCGTCCACGCCCAGTCCGCCACGCGCCAGCTGGCGTCGCAACGCGGTGCGCAGCGCTTCGTTGCCCATGGTGGTCTGGGCGCCGGTGTCGATGATGGCCCGTACCACCACGCCCCCGACCTCGGCTCGCACCGCCAGCAGCTGCCGGGTGTCAGGCAGGAAGGGAATGGCGATGAAGTCCGGTGCGGCACGGCGGTTGTTCGAGCGCGTGATGTCCACCTGATCGGCACGGAAGTCGATGCGGATGCGCCGGTCCTGCAGGCCGTCGACGCCCAGCAATCCCTCGGCGCCGCCGAAGGCGTTGGCCACCACAGTGAGGCGACCAGAGGGGAAGATCAGATCGCCGACGGTCAGGTAGCCGATCTCGACGGTGGGTGCGATGGCCGTACCCGTGACGCCATGCAGGCGCACCGGTGGCGAGCGATCGAGCGGCAGGCCCAGCAGCAGCGCGACTTCCGGCAGGATGGCTGAACGCTGCGCGCCGGTATCGAGCACCAGCCGAAACGGTCCCCGGCCGTCGATGTGCACCGGCACCCACACACGGCCGATGCGATCACGGGTGGTGGGTGCGGCGTAGCGCGGCTCCAGTGCGATGACGTGGATTTCGGTGAGCACCACGTCGTCGGCAGCGGCTGCAGTGACCGCGTCCGGGCTGGCCGGCAACGCTGATCCCGCCGTCAACGACAGCAGGCCCAGCGCCGTGAACACCGGCATCGAAACGCTCATCATCACCCCCGACTCAAGGGCCGCGATCTACCACATCAGATCGTCGGGAACCTGGAAGTCCTTGTACGGATCATCAGCGGCCGGCCTGGCGTCCGGCTTGTTCAGATGCAGCAGCGCTTTGACGGCACGCGCGCCGATCTGTTCGCCCACCGCGGCCGGCACGAAGGCGTACCGACCCTCGCAGCGCACGATGGCAACCTGGCCGCCGACCAGCTGCGCGCGCAAGCCAGGGTTGACCTCGATGCGGCGGATCTGCGCGCCGTCCTGAAAGTTGTAGAAGTCCTCGCCTTCAACGCGCGGCAGCTGGTGCGCGTTGACCAGCTGCTTGATCTCGGCATACTTCGCGCGCCGGTCGAGTTTTTCCTGCTTGCGGCGGTTGGCTTCGGCATCGCGCGCCGCTTTTTCGGCTGCCGCCTGCTGGGCGGCGAGCTGCGCAGGGTTGGGGCCGGGTGGCTTGCGGCCCTTGCCGCGGGGCGCCTGGAAGTGCTGCTGGCGCTGCTCCCGTTCGGCGCGCTGCACCTGCTGTTCGGAGACCAGGCCGGCCCGGAGAAGCTGATCGCGCAGGGAAAGGCTCATGCCATCATTCTACCGTCGCGGGCCGGCTGGGGGTACGATAGACCCCTGACCAAGGACTGACCATGCAGCGATCCAACCTGTTGACTTCACTTGCAATTCTGGCGTTCGCCCCCTTGGCGGCGGCGGTTCCGGACGAGAACGGCAATCTGGTAGAGCC
>DATKBK010000338.1:0-2844 GCA_035514045.1 Steroidobacteraceae bacterium
GGGTCATCTGCAACTCGTTGCCAGTCACGCGATCGAGGGACAGAAGCAACCAACGGCATAGTTGCTGATTCACCGAATGGTGCCGATTGCAGATTGCCGTCTGCGCCATCTGCGTGATGAGGGACTGCGTGTAGCGAAGAAGCAGCCTCTGGAATTCACTGCTGCGATGGAACTCTTCTTTGAGGAATCTCGCGGACAGCCGATAGGCATTTCCAGCCCCTTGCACCACCGCGCGGCTGAACGTGGTCTCACCGCCCATGAACAGCGAAACACCTATCATCCCTTCGTTGCCGACCATGGCGATTTCCGCAGAGGCGCCATCTTTCAGCACATACATCAGCGACACGATGCCGTCGGTGGGAAAGTGGACGTAATGCATTGCATCGCCGGGTTCGTGAAGCACAGTGCCGAGCGGCAGGCAGACCGGCTTCAGATGCGGGCAGACGCGAGCATACTCAGCCGGGGACAGCGCCGCGAGCAGGTGATTATTCTTTGGCGATTGCGCTTGGGACATGGCAGGAGACTTTCACTCGTCGGCAGGCCTAGACTCAACTTCAGCGATCTCACCTGATCGGGTGACTGCAAACCATCCGTATTTCTGCTTAAGCGGCCGGGGGAACCGTTGTGATCCCATTGACGCGACAACAGGCAATCGATGGGCCGACCCCGCTGACCAGCCCACATGCAGGAAGACTTAACCAATTGAAGTGAGGAGGTTCCCATGACGAAGCGGTTGTTCAAGTCCATTCTGGTCGGTATAGAGTCTCCGCAGGAACGGCGTCAGCCCGCCTTGCAGCGCGCAGCCCAGGTGGCCCAGCGCACTGGCGCCCGACTTACCCTGTTCCACAGTGCCTTCAGCTCCTATTCGGTGGGACCGCAGTACTACGGCTCCACGCAGGAGAAGACTGTCGCCAAGGCGATTGCCGGGCATCGCGCCGCGCTGCAGGCACTGGCCACGCCGCTGCGCGGCAAGGGCCTGAAGGTCTCGGTAAAAGTGGCATGGGACTATCCGGCCTTCGAGGCCATCGTGCGCGAGACGCTGCGCACCAGGCCGGATCTGGTGGTCGCCGCCAGCCATCGACGCGCCTTCGGCGCGCGCCTGTTCCTCACCAACACCGACTGGCAACTCATCCGGCTCTGCCCGGTGCCCCTGCTGTTCGTGAAGAAGCAAAGGGCCTACGGCAAGGCGCGCGTGCTGGCGGCGGTCGATCCGCTGCACACGGCTGCCAAGCCCGCGCACCTGGATCGGCGCATCCTGGAAGCTGGCGCCGCCCTGGCCACGGCCCATGCCGGCCGGCTCGACGTCGTGCACGCCTGCGTGCCCCTGTCCACCTATACGCCCATATACGGCGTTGGTTTTGCGCCGGTATACGATCCGGAGCTTGAACAGCAATACCGGCGTCGCGCACAGCGTGCGCTGGAGCGCGTCAGCGCGGACTTCGAGGTGCCCGCCCGCCAGTTGCACCTGGAGACGGGCAGCCCCGCTGGCGTGCTCCCCGCGCTCGCCCGCCGGCTGCGCACCGACGTGCTGGTGATGGGCGCGGTCTCGCGGCGCGGCCTGCAACGGCTGCTCATCGGCAGCACGGCCGAGCGCGTGCTCGATCTGCTGCCCTGCGACGTGCTGGTGGTCAAGCCCCGCGGCTTCAAGACCGACGTGCCGCGGCGCTACGCTGCCCTCCAGCTCGATGTACCGCCGATGTGAACCGGGCGGCGCCGTTGTTCAATCCCCTGCCCCTGCGCGGGTCTCGTCGCGATTCCCGCGCAGGTAGATCAACCAGTACACCAGCCCCACCAGCAGGCTCCCGCCAGCCAGATTGCCGAGTATCACCGGCACCAGGTTGCCGATGAAGCCGCCGATGGTGATCAAGGGCCAGCCCTCCGCCACCGCTCCGCTCCACTGCAGGAACATCGCCACTGGAATGAAATACATGTTGGCGACGCTGTGCTCGAAGCCGGCCGCGACGAACGCCGAGATCGGGAATACGATCGCGACCACCTTGTCGGTAACGCTGCGCCCGGCGATCGCCATCCAGACCGCCATGCAGACCAGCACGTTGCAGAGCACACCACGGAAGAAGGCGGTCCAGAACGGCAGCTCGACCTTCGCGGCAGCGATCTGCATGTAGGTCTCGCCGACCGCGCCCCCGTTGAGGCTCCCCTGTCCGGACAGCACCACCAGCGCCGCCAACCCGACCGCGCCGGCGAGGTTACCGAGCGCGACCACGGCCCAGTTGCGCAGCAGCTCGCCAGTGGTGATCCGGCGGCCCGCCCAGGCCATGGCAAGAAGATTGTTGCCAGTGAACAGCTCGGCGCCGGCGACGACCACCAGGATCAGGCCCAGCGAGAACACCACTCCACCAAGGACCTGCGTGAGCGCAAAGCCAAGCGTGGGATCGGAACTCACCAGCGTAAAGAACAGGGCACCCAGACCGATGAAGGCGCCGGCCAGCACCGCGAGCAGCGACATGGTCAGCAGCGGCAGCCGTGCCTTGGCGACGCCAATGGTCTCGACCTGGCGCGCGATCTCGCGTGGAGCGAAGGCGTCGAAGCCGAACAGATCCGATGACATTGTGCGATTCCAGTATTTTAGGTGCTGGCGCTGCCCCAGCAGTCTCCAAACTACAGCAGAGGTCTGGGCGTGCCGCCGGGCGACGCTGCGGATTCTACGTATGCTGTTGCACCCGCACAGTATCCACAATCAGTCGGGATGCAGATTCAATTCACAGGGGCGCTGGCGGCGCTGCTGGTCGCCGGGGTCTCCTGGTCCGCCGCCGTCATGCCTGTCGCGCCCTCGCCAGCGGCCGCCGCGCCCGGGACATCGCCGCAGTCGATGCCGCACTATGT
>DATKBK010000339.1:0-3601 GCA_035514045.1 Steroidobacteraceae bacterium
AACCTGCCGTTGGGCGGCGCGATCGCCGGCCGCCGCCTGCTGCAGGCAGGACGGGTCGAGCGTGATCGCGAGAAAGCGGCTCATATCCCTAGGATGCGCGAGCCGGTGAAAAGGTCGCAGGAGATGAACGGAATAAAATCCACTACCATCTGCGCCCATGCCCACATGCCCGTGTGGCGGAACTGGTAGACGCAGCAGACTCAAAATCTGCCGTTCGCAAGAGCGTGTCCGTTCGATTCGGACCACGGGCACCATCATATAGTGTAGATAACTCTACATATCATGTAGAGTTATCTACATGATCCACTGGCTTTTGCTCATCCTCAGCCTCCCGACGGAGAACGGCACGGCACGGCAGCGTGCCTGGAGATCCTTGAAGGCTTCTGGTGCTGCCGTCTTGCGCGACGGCGTTTACCTGATGCCGGAAACGCAGTCCTGCCGCGCGACCCTTGAGCAGATCGGCGCGGGTGTGCGCGATGGGGGCGGCACTGCACATCTGCTCCGCGTACAGCACGACGAGGCAGAGTCCTTTCGCGACCTCTTCAACCGAAGTGCGGAGTACGACGGGCTGCGCCAGGAGGTGGAATCAGTCCTTGGCGCGACCGAGCCCGGAGACACCGCAGGTGTGCTGCGTCAGGCGCGGCGATTGCGCAAGGCCTTCGGGAGCATCAGGCAGATCGACTATTTCCCGGACGCAGCCCAAAGACAGGCCGAGCAGGCACTGCTCGACTTGGAACGTCGCGCGGCACGTACCGCCTCGCCGGACGAGCCCGCAGGCAATGCGGGCGGATACGCACCACAGCGATGACGCACTGCTCGATGCCGCATGCGCCGTGTTCGACGCATTGAGCGAGCTACCAGCGGACAGCAGGCCCGTGACAGCACCCGGGACATCGACCGCAGGCTCAGCACCGTCCGCGCCCCCGCCGCAGGTCAGCTTCGGTCAGGCACTGCAGTTCTGGCTGAAGCTGGGCTTCATCAGTTTCGGCGGTCCCGCCGGGCAGATCGCGATCATGCACGAGGAGCTGGTAGAGAGGCGCCGCTGGATCTCCGAGCGGCGTTTCCTGCATGCGCTCAACTACTGCATGCTGCTGCCGGGTCCGGAGGCACAGCAGCTGGCCACCTATATCGGCTGGCTGCTGCACCGTACAGCCGGCGGCATCGTCGCCGGCGTGCTGTTCGTGCTGCCGTCGCTACTGCTGCTAATCCTGTTGTCGTGGCTGTACATCGCCTTCGGCCACCTGCCGGTGATCGAGGGGGTGTTCTACGGCATCAAGCCCGCCGTCACAGCCATCGTGCTGCACGCTGCCTGGCGCATCGGTTCACGCACCCTGCAGAACCCCGTGCTGTGGACCATCGCCGCGGCAGCCTTTGCCGCCATCTTCGCCGGCAACGTTCCCTTTCCATTGATCGTGGTCGTGGCGGGCATTGCGGGTTGGTGCGGCGGCCGCTTCGCGCCGGAATATTTTCGCGCTGGCGGCGGGCATGGTCGAGCGGCACGCAGCTACGGGGCGGCCCTGATCGACGATGACACGCCCACGCCCGAACATGCGCGCTTCCGCTGGAACCGCCTGCTCGCGATAGCGCTTGCGGGAGCGGCGCTGTGGCTGCTGCCGATGGGCCTGCTCACCGCGTTGCTCGGCTGGCAGCACACCCTCACGCAGATGGGCTGGTTCTTCACCACGGCTGCATTGCTGACTTTCGGCGGCGCGTATGCCGTGCTGCCCTATGTCTACCAGGGCGCGGTCACGCACTACGGCTGGCTTGCACCGGGCCAGATGATCGATGGGCTCGCGCTGGGCGAGACCACGCCGGGCCCGCTGATCATGGTGGTGGCCTTCGTCGGCTTTGTCGGCGCGTATGTGCAGGGATTGTTCGGGCCGGACCTGCTGTTCCTGGCCGGCGCAACGGCTGCGGTGCTCGTCACCTGGTTCACCTTCCTGCCGTCGTTCCTGCTCATCCTCGCTGGCGGTCCGTTGGTGGAATCCACCCATGGCGACCTGAAATTCACCGCTCCGCTCACGGCAATCACGGCCGCAGTGGTCGGCGTGATCGTGAACCTGGCGCTATTCTTCGGCCAGCATGTGCTGTGGCCGGCGGGCTTCGAGGGGCCCTTCGACTGGTTCAGCGCCACGATGGCCCTGGCCGCCGCGGCTGCGCTGTTCGTGTTCAAGCGCAATGTGCTGGAGGTGATCGCCGCGTCGGCGGTCATCGGGCTGCTTGTCAGGACGCTGATATAGGGAGAGCAAGGACCATGAATAACCTCATCGATCGTCGCGCGGCTCTGCAGGGACTCGCGCTGGCCGGCACTGGCGCCGCCATTGCTGTCACCGCGCAGTCCCCGGCTCTGGCCGCCGAAGCCCTGGCGGGCGCGCCACCGGCATTTGCCGGCGATGCAACGCTCAAGCCGCTGGGATTCGATCCGGCCAGGCTCGAGGGCCTGTCGGAACGACTCATCCGGTCTCACTGGGAAAACAACTACGGCGGCTCGGTGCGTACGCTGGCCGCAGTGCGCCGACAGCTGGCCGAGGCGCTGGCCGACCGCGATACGCCGGCGTGGCTGTACAACGACCTGAAGCGCGAGCACCTGTTGCGCACCGGTTCGGTGGTGCTGCACGAATACTATTTCGACAACCTCGGCGGCAGCGGCCAGGCCGGTGCGACCCTGCGCAGGGCACTGGGCGATGCATTCGGCACCTTCGATGCATGGGAGACCGAGTTCCGACGTATCAGCAATGGCCTGGGGGGCGGATCGGGCTGGGTGGTGCTGGGCTTCAATGTCCACACGGGGCAGCTGGAGAATTACTGGCTCGGTGATCACGCGCACGGCCCGGCTGCCACGCTGCCGTTGCTGGTGCTCGACATGTACGAGCACTCCTACCAGATGGATTTCGGGGCCGCGGCGGCGCGCTACATCGACGCGTTCTTCCGCAACGTGCAGTGGGACGCGGTGGCGGCGCGGCTGGAGCGGGCCCGGCGGCTGCTCTAACCCGCCGCGTCGAGGATCTTGCGCACCGTGGTCGTGCCGCGCTCGCGCAGTCCCTCGATGGCATCATCCAGTGGCTCGGCCCGCCCAAACAGGTAGCCCTGGCCGAAATCCACGCCCAGCAGCCTGAGCATGTCGGCCTGCTCGCGGGTCTCCACATGCTCACCGACCGTCTGCAGCACGAAATCGCGCGCCAGCTGCACGATGCCCTTCACGGCCACTTCGGAGCGCTTGTTGGTGGTGATGTCGCAGATGAAGCTGCCATCGATCTTCAGCCGGGTCACGGGCAACTGATGCACGTAGGAAAGCGAGTTGGCACCCGTGCCGAAGTCGTCAATGGCGATGCCGCAGCCGGCCTTGCGCAGCCGCCGCATGGCATCGCTGGCCCGGGCCGGATCGGTCAGGGCCACCTGCTCGGTGATTTCCACCACGATGCAACCCGGCGCGAGCTGCGATTCCTTCAGCTGCCGGATGAAGTGCGTGGTGAATTCCGGATTGCCCAGCGACGCGCCGGAGACATTGATTGAAATGGTGATGCGCTGGCTGGCGAGTACGGCCCGATACGGCGCGAGGATGGCAAAGGCGTGGTCCACCACGTAGCGGTCCAGCGCCGGC
>DATKBK010000340.1:0-5370 GCA_035514045.1 Steroidobacteraceae bacterium
CATCCGCCAGCTGGAGTCGCTGGCCTCGGCCGCGCTGGTGCCGCAGGCCACCGTCGACGTGCTGGTGCACGCCTACCAGCAGTACCGGCTGGTCGCCCACCGGCGGTCGCTGGAAGGGCAGGGCGTGGTGGTGCCTGCCGCAGATTTCGTCACTCAACGCGAGGCGGTGGCCGCGGTCTGGCGCGCCACGATGGACCAGCCCGTATAATTCCGTCCATGTCGCCAGTCGCCTCTGTCCTGCCTGCCAACTCCTCCCGCACCTACGAGGTGGAGCCCTCCGACCTGCCGCTGGCCTGTCCCATGCCGCAGATGAGCCTGTGGAATTCGCATCCGCGGGTCTACCTGCCCATCGAGGCCACTGGCAGCGCCAAGTGTCCCTATTGCGGCGCCGAGTTCACGCTGCGCCGTTGAACGCAGCTGCGGCAGAACCGGTCTTGAGGCTGCTGCGCACGGCGGAGCGCGGTCCCGGCGGGCAGGGCGCCTACTTCGTCAACGCGGCCACGGGAGCACCGGTCACGCCGGACTGGTTCAAGCCGCAGTTCTGGATGGCGCGCAATGCGGTGATCGCGCGCCACACCGGCCGCGGCGCGGCGATTGGCTTCGAGAGTGGCGGACGCCGCTACCTGCTGCGCCACTACCTGCGCGGCGGCCTGGTTGCGGCGCTCAGTACCGAACGCTATCTGTGGTTGGGCGAGGCCCGTACACGCTCGCTGACCGAGCTGAAGCTCACGCTGCGCCTGCATGCCGATGCAATGCCGGTGCCCCGCCCGGTGGCCGTGCGCTATGAACAGGCAGGCTGGGGCTACACCGCCGACATCATCACCGACTACCTGCCCGATACGCGCACGCTGGCTGCCTGTCTGGACGAGGCGGATCTGGGACTGCCGACCTGGGCGGCCATCGGCCGCACCATCCGACGTTTCCACGACTGGGGTCTGGACCACGCCGACCTCAATGCCCACAACATCCTGCTGCGCGGCGCGGCGGAGGTATTCCTGATCGATTTTGATCGCGCGCGGCTGCGCCGCAGCCCCGGCCTGTGGCGCGACGCGAACCTGGCGCGGCTGCGCCGCTCGCTGGATGCGCTCGAAGATGGCCGCGCCGTGCGACGCTTCGATGACACGCATTGGCAGTGCCTGCTGACCGCCTGGTTCCAGCACCAGTAGCACCCGTGTCATCGCGCTGGCTCTACTCGCTGCTGCTCTATCTGCTGCTGCCCGCTGCGACGCTGCGGTTCCTGTGGCGCGGCTGGCGCAATGCTGCCTATCGCGGCAGCCTGAAGGAACAGCTGGGTTACGGCCCGTCGCGCAATGACCGGCCCCTGTGGTTGCACGCGGCGTCGGTCGGTGAGCTGCGCGCGTTGGCCGCACTGTTGCCTGTGCTGGACGATGCGGCGCCGGTATTGATCACGGTCACTACGCCCACGGGTTGCGCGCGCGCGCGCGAACTGTTTGCCGCTGCGCGCTTCGAAGTACGGGCTGCACCCTGGGATCTGCCCGGCGCCACGCGCCGCTTCCTGGCCGCTGCGGGGCCGCGTGCGGGCGTGTTCGTCGAGACCGAGCTGTGGCCGAACCTCGTCGCGGCGGCGCGCGCGCGCAAGGTGCCGCTGGCACTGGTGAGCGCGCGGCTGTCGCAACGTTCGTTCGGGCGTTACCGACGCTGGGCGCCAACGATGATGCGCGAGACGGTGCAGGCCTTCGTCGCAGTTGGCGTGCAGGGCGAGGCCGATCGCGACCGCTTCATCCGGCTGGGTGCCGCACCGTCGTCAGTCTCGTTGGTCGGGAACCTGAAGTTCGATCTGCCCCTCGACCCGGACCTGCCGGCGCGTGGCGCTGCGCTGCGGGCGCGCTGGGCACCGGGGCGGGCACTGTGGACGGCGGGCAGCACGCATCCGGGTGAAGAGGCGATGCTGGTCGAGGCACAGCGGCAGCTGTTGGCGGCCGCGCGCACCAGCGGCGCAGTGGCGCCATTGCTGGCGCTGGCGCCGCGCCGTCCCGAGCGTTTCGTGGCAGCGTCACGCTGGCTGGTGGCGCAGGGCCTGCGCCACGTCATCAGCAGCGCGTCGGAGGCGGCAGCGGCGCCAACCGACCTCGAAGTACTGCTGATTGACGAGATGGGCGTACTGCAGGACTGGTATGCCGCCGCGGATATCGCCTTCGTCGGCGGGAGCCTGGTGCGGGTGGGTGGGCACAACCTGCTCGAGCCGGCGGCCCTGGGCAAGCCAGTGCTCACCGGTCCGCATGTCTTCAATGCACCGGATGTGGCGCGCTGTCTGATGGCGGGGGGTGGTGCGCAGGTGGTGGGCAACGCGGCGGAGATTGCCGCGCGGCTGTCGGACTGGCTGAATGATGCCGAGGCCCTGGCGCAGGCCGGTTCGCAGGCTGCGGCAGCGGTGGCGGCCAACCGCGGCGCGGCGCGGCGCGCGGGCGCGCTGCTTAGTCGGCCGCCGTTCCGGCCGGCACCGTGAGCCAGCTGTTGATTTCCTCGATCACGCGGCGGTCGAGGTCACCGGCGGCGAGACGCAACTGGATCAGGCTGTTCAGATAGGCGTACTTGGCCTGCGAGAAATTGGTCTCGGCCTGGATCAGGAAGCGGCGTGAATCGAGCACGTCGACGGCGGTGCGCGTGCCCACTTCGTAGCCCGCCTCGGTGGCCTCCAGCGAGGTGCGGGCCGACTCCACCGACTGTCGCAGTGCCTGCACACGCTCGCGCTCGCTGCGCACACCCTGGTAGGCATCGCGCGTCTGGCGCTCGGTGTCGCGCGAGATGCGCTCCAGCCGCTCCTTGGCGGCAATCCACTGGTACTGGCTCTGGCGCGTGCGCGAAAGATTGCCGTAGCCCGCGCCGTTGAGATTCATGCTGAAGCCCAGCTGCACCGACTTGCCGTCACTGACGCTTGATGACTCGATGCTCTTGGAGTGATTCTCGTTCAGTGACAGGCTGACATTCGGCATGAAACTGCCGAACGAGCTGGTGACCGCGGTGCGGGCGATATCTGCCGCCAGGCGGCTGGCGATCAGCGCCAGGTTCTGCTCCATGGCCGCATTCACCCAGGCCTCTTCAGAATCCGGATCTGGCGTTACCAGCGGCATATCCGCGGCCGGCTCGTTGAGCGAGGCCGGGCGCACGCCGATGGTGGCGCGCAGCTGTTCTTCGGCGCTCGACAACTGGCGTCGGGAGCTGATGACCTGGGCGTTGGCGCTGTCGCGCTCGGCGCGCGCGTTCTGCACGTCGGTGATGGCGATGAGGCCGACCTCGAAGCGCTGCTCGGCCTGTTCCAGCTGGCGCTGGATGGCATCGCGTGCCGCCTCTACCGCCTCGAGGTTGTCGAATGCATTCAGCACCGCGAAGTACTGCTGCGCGACGCGCTGCGCCAGCGCCTGCTGCGCGGCCATGTAGTTGGCTTCGGCCTGGGCCACCTGATCGCCAGCCGAACGCAGCGCCATCCAGTCCTGCCAGGAGAACAGACTCTGGGAGATCGACAGGCTCCACGAGTCGGTGGTGCGGTAGCCCGCGCCGGTGCCGGGCAGCGGGATGCCCTCGACGGTGGTGGTGCCCCAGGTGCGGCTGCGTCCCGCGCGGCCGCTCACCCCGGGCAGCAGGTTGGCAATGGCCAGCGGGCGCGATTGGCGCTGCGCCAGGCGGGTGGCATCGGCTTCGCGGATCTGCGGGTCGTTCTGCAGCGCCTGGTCATACACCGAGAGCAGGTCGGCGGCGCCGGCGGCCCCGGCAACCAGCAGCGCGGCAATGCCGCCCAGACCTGTCACGAGTTTTCCAGATTTCATTGCTAAAGCTTCCCGGATTGTTCTTGGCGTTGCTGAAGTCAGGGCAGACTAAGAGCCGCCGACAGGTACCGAAGTTCCCGTCGCAGCGGCCGTCAGAATTCGAAGCGGCTGGTCATGGCGGCGTTGTCCAGCGGGTCGAGCAGGGTTTCGAACAGGCTGGTTTCCTCCCGCAGACGCTGCGCTGTCAGTCTCACCAGCCGGGCCGTCATTACAGGCGCACTGCCCGTGACCACGAACAATCGGCCACCCGGATTGAGCAGCGACTCGAAACGCGCGTCGACGGCGGGCAGCGCACCGGTGATCGCCACCACGTCATAGCCTGGCGCCGCGCTCTGCCAGCTGAAAGCATCGGCCTCTTCGACCTCGGCATTGCCGATGCCCGCATGCCGGAGGTTGATGCGCGCCTGGCGGGCCAGCGCGGGGCGGATCTCGAGGCTGTGTACCTTGCCGCCCAGGCGTGCCAGACAGGCCGTGAGATAACCCGAGCCGGTGCCGATCTCCAGGATCGACTCGCCGCGGGTCGGCGACAGCGCCTGCAGCAATCGCCCCACCACAGTGGGTGTGAGCGTGTGCTGCCCGTCGCCCAGCGGGATCGCGTAATCGGCATAGGCCGCACCGCGCCAGGTTTCCGGCACGAACTGCTCGCGCGGCAGGTGCTCGAACACGGCCAGCGCCTCGGGCGGCAGCACCGACCAGGCGCGGATCTGCTGGTAGGTCATCTGGGTGCGGGCAGAAGGGCTCGGATTCATGGTCTGGCAGCGCAAAAAAGGGCCTGCAGAATATCAGGTAGCTGATTTTATTCCCAAGCGCCTTATGTCCAAGTCCCCTGTTGCCAAACTGCGACTAGGCTATTCTCGCTGCCTTATCGGACCCCCAGGAATAACATGCCGACGACCGGGCTCCTGAGCCTGATTCTCGCGCTGACCGCTGCTGTCTCGCTGATCCTGTGCCTCTGGCAGTGGCGCCGGGCCCAGGCGCTGGCGCAAGCGCTGGCGCGCGCAGAAACACCCGTTTCTGTCCCCGCGACCCCCACCCCGGGCAACTTGTTCGCGCAGGTGGGCGATGCTGTGCACGAGGCGGTGGTCCTTTATAAAGAAGCCATTCTTTACGCCAACCCCCAGTTTGCGCGTCTGGCCGGCGTGGACCGCATGGACCTGGTGGGACGACAGTTGACAGATCTGGTGGCCGCCGGGCAGGGCGAGCTGGTGACCGATCATCTGGCGCGCCGCCTGGCTGGCGACGAATCGGCGGGGCGCTTCGAGGTGGACCTGGTCAGTCCACAGGGGCAGCAGAGCCGGCTGGAGCTGACCGCCACGCCGGTGAACTTCGAGCATTCCCGGGCGCTGCTGCTCACGGGCATGGATGTCATTCCCACCATGAGCACGTCGGGCATGGCGCTGGGCACGGGACTGTTCGAAGCGCTGGGCACCCGCTCGCGCGCGCGCGGTGTGCTCGAGTCGCTGGGCGAGGCGCTGCTGACCACCGACCAGGCCGGACGCGTCGACTACGCCAACCCGGCGGCGGTCGCGCTGCTGGGCGTGGATCCGCGCCAGCGCCCGACGCGAAAAGCGGGCGGCGGCCGCCG
>DATKBK010000341.1:0-2908 GCA_035514045.1 Steroidobacteraceae bacterium
GGGCCAACGGCGCCTACGACGTGCCCACCATGGGCAATGTCAGCAATATCGGGCTGATGGCTCAGGCTGCCGAAGAATACGGGTCGCATGACAAGACCTTCGAGATCGCGGCCCCGGGCACGGTGCGCGTACTGGATGCCGCCGGCGCTGTCCTCACCGAGCATGCCGTGGAGACGGGCGACATCTGGCGCCTGTGCCAGACCAGGGACGCGGCCATCCGTGACTGGGTGAAGCTGGCGGCGGGTCGGGCGCGCATTACCGGGCAACCGGCGATTTTCTGGCTGGATGAAGCGCGCGCCTATGATCGCGCGCTGATCGAGCGCGTGCGCACGGGCCTGGTGGCTCACGACACTGCGGGCCTTGATATCCGCATCGAGTCGCCGGTGCAGGCTACGCGTTCCACGCTCGCCCGGCTGCGCGCAGGCGAAGACACAATCTCGGTGACTGGCAACGTGCTGCGCGACTATCTCACTGACCTGTTTCCTATCCTGGAACTGGGCACCAGCGCGAAGATGCTGTCGATCGTGCCGCTGCTGGAGGGCGGTGGCCTGTATGAGACCGGCGCCGGCGGCTCGGCCCCCAAGCATGTGCAGCAGTTCCTGGAAGAGAACCACCTGCGCTGGGATTCGCTGGGCGAGTTCCTCGCGCTGCAGGTTTCGATCGAGGATCTGGCGGTGAAGACCGGCAATACGCAGGCGAAGGTGCTGGCCGAGGCGCTGGATGCGGCCAACGCCCAGGTGCTCGAGCACGACCGGTCACCGCAGCGCAAGGCGGGCGAGCTGGACACTCGCGGCAGTCATTTTTATCTGGCGCTGTACTGGGCGCAGGCACTGGCGGCGCAGCGGGAAGATGCGCAGCTGGCGGCGAAGTTCGCGCCGCTGGCGGACTACCTGACCCGGCATGAGCCCGCCATCATCGACGAGATGGCTGGGGTCCAGGGCCAGCCGGTGGATATCGGCGGCTACTACCACCCGGATGCGCGGCTGTGTGCGGGGCTGATGCGGCCAAGCGCGATCTTCAACCAGGCGATCGACGAGCTGTGAAGTCAGGCCAGGAGTTCGAGGAACGCCATTTCGGGTGGATTTGGTAGGCGTCATGTTGCGCGCGGTGTCCGACCGGGATTGCGTCTCTATCTGCACGCTGCCGCAGGCGCATTTTGAGGCGATCTAAAGCGACCTTTCTCGCATGACGACTCCCGCATTCATTGCCGGCGACTGGGGGATGAGCAATCTCACGCTTGCTCTCTGTGACGCGAACGGCAACGCGCTCGAGACTCGCAGGGGCCCGGGCGCGGCGGAGTCGCGCGGCCGTTTCGCGCAGGTATTCGACCAACTGGCCGCAAGCTGGGTTGCCCACGGACCCAGGCCGGTCGTGCTCTGCGGGACGGTCGGTTCCTCATTCGGCTGGTGCGAAGCGCCCCTTCTGCCGTGTCCCGCCGATCTGCACCAGCTCACCGGCGTGTCCGTTGCCGTGCGCGAGGGCATCCGTATCGTGCCGGGATTGCGTTGCACGAACCGGCTCGGCGCGCCAGACGTCATGCGAGGTGAGGAAACGCAGCTGCTCGGTGCGCGGGTACTGGACACGACGATGAGCCGTGACAAGCAGCTGGTGTGCATGCCGGGCACGCATACCAAGTGGGTGTCGTTGAATGGCAGCGTCGTGCAGGAATTCCTCACCGCGCCAACCGGCGAATTATTCGCAATGCTCTGTGAGCACAGCGTGCTGGTGCGCGAACAGGCGGCGCCAATCGTGCACGATCCCGGAGAATTTGACCGCGGTCTCGCGGCGGCGGCGAACCACCCTGATGTCTCTGTGCTCCACAAACTGTTCCAGTGCCGCAGTCTGCGGCTCGACCAGCAGCTGTCGCGGGAAAGCGCCCCATCATGGATGTCGGGACTCTTGATCGGCACGGACGTAGCCAGCGCCCTGCCGCTGTTCGCGGGCCACGACGGCCGCGTTCCGGTGCATGTGATCGGCGCGCCGCAGCTCACAGCTCTTTACGCGCTCGCGATCACGCGTCGTGGTCGCACCGTCATTCAGATCGATGGGGCTGGCGCTGCTCTGGCGGGGCTGGCGCTGGTATATCGCGAGCAGGAGCGCCGAGATTGATGAACACGACTGACAATATCGAGCTCGTGGCGATCCTGCGCGGTCTGACGCCAGCGCGTGCATCCGAAGTTGGCGCCGCCCTGGTCGGCTGCGGGTTTAGCATCATCGAAGTCCCGCTGAACTCTCCCGAACCGTTCGCCACCATCAAACTACTTTCGCAGGCCCACGGCGCGAGCTGCCTGATCGGCGCCGGTACGGTTATCACCGCCGCCGAGGTAGACAGGGTGCACGACGCCGGCGGCCGCCTCGTGGTCGCACCGAACTGCGACGGGCAGGTGATCCGCCGTGCGCTCGATCTCGGTATGCGTGTGCTGCCTGGTATCGCTACCGCCACCGAAGCATTCGCAGCGCTGGGTGCTGGCGCCACCGAGTTGAAGCTGTTCCCGGCATCGACTTATGGCGCGGGCCACCTGAAGGCGCTGAAGGCGGTGCTGCCGAAACACGTGAAGATATTTCCGGTCGGTGGCATCGGCTCGCAGGACATCGCCGAATGGCTCGCGTCAGGTGCCGACGGCTTCGGATTTGGTGGCGAATTGTTCAAGCCCGCGTATACACTCGCCGAGCTGACCAAACGCGCCCAGGAACTGGTGACAGCGCTGCGCTCGAACAGGGAAAAGAACTAACGGCAGTACTGCTCGCACCAGCATGTGCGCTGCCCCATAATGCAGATTACACGGGAGAACCGCCTTGAACGTTCCAGCCGGCGCCGCGGCGCTCGACAAGACCGCCTTCGCCAAAGCCGTGCGGCGGATCATTCCGCTGCTCTTCGTCGGCTACATCGTCGCCTTCCTGGACCGAG
>DATKBK010000342.1:0-7226 GCA_035514045.1 Steroidobacteraceae bacterium
GTGCTGCTGTTCGACCTCGGCGTGTACATGCTGGTGGTCGGGGCCACGATGCTGATGCTGGTGGCGCTGGCTCATCAGTCGCTGCGCAGTCCGCGCCGGGCGATCACTCACACGCATCCGGAAGCTGAGCAAGAAGGCGGATCCGGACTCGGCAGGATGGGGGGCTGATGGAGATCGTTTACGCCCTCGCCATCGGGGTGCTGGCCGGATCGGGCATCTGGCTGCTGCTGCGGCCACGCACCTTCCAGGTGTTGATGGGGCTGACGCTGCTTTCCTATGCCACCAACATCTTCATCTTCGGCATGGGTCGGCTGGCGCTGCACAAGCCGCCGATCATCGAGACCGGCAATGGTGTTGATCCGTCGCAGTACGCTGATCCGGTGCCGCAGGCGCTGGTGCTCACCGCCATCGTGATCGGCTTTGCGACCACTGCGCTGTTCCTGGTCGTGCTGCTGGCGCTGCGCGGCATGACCGGCACTGACCATGTGGATGGCAGGGAGCCGGAATGATGGACCTGCTGCTGCGGCATATCGTCATCCTGCCGGTGCTGATCCCGCTGCTGACCGGGGCCGCGATGCTGTTTCTGCCCGAGGCCAGGCGGCCCACGCGCGTGACGCTGGCGCTGGGATCGGTGACAGCGCAGCTGGCAGTGGGATGCACGCTGCTCTATCTCACCAGCGATGCCGCGCCTTTCATCTGGCAGGAGGGCGTCGGGGTCTACGCCATCGGCAACTGGGCCGCGCCATTTGGCATCGTGCTGGTGGTCGACCGGCTGGCGGCTGTGATGGTGACCCTGGGCGCGGTGGTGTCGCTGGCCACGATGGTCTATGGGATTTCCCGCTGGGACCGGCCGGGGCAGCCGTTCCATTCGCTGTTCCAGTTGCTGACCATGGGCCTGAACGGTGCGTTCCTGACCGGCGACCTGTTCAACCTGTTCGGGTTCTTCGAGGTGCTGCTGGCTGCCTCCTACGGCCTGCTGCTGAAGGGCGGCGGCGCATCGCGGGTGAAGGCAGGCATGCACTACATCGCGGTGAATCTTGCCGCCTCGTTCCTGTTCCTGATTGGCGTGGCGCTGATCTATGGCGTGGCCGGCACGCTGAACATGGCTGACCTGGCCGGACGCGTGGCGGCGTTGACGCCAGCTGACCGCGCACTGTTTGACTCCGGCGCAGCCATCCTCGGCGTGGCCTTCCTGGTGAAGGCCGGCAGCTGGCCGCTGAATTTCTGGTTGCCAGAGGCGTATTCGCTGGCGAGCGCCCCCGTGGCTGCGGCATTCGCGATGATGACCAAGGTCGGTCTGTATGCCGTGCTGCGCGTGGGCACGATTCTCGGTGCGGACGAGCGGCTGGGTGCGGCGCTGTTCTACCTGGGGATTGCCACGCTGGTGACCGGTGCGATAGCGATGCTGGGCGCCAAGCACCTGGCGCGCCTGGTGGGCTATTCGGTGCTGGTGTCGATGGGCATCCTGCTGGCTACGCTGGGCCTGCAGGAGGATGCGCTGACCGCGCCGGTGATGTTCTACATGATCGTCTCGGTGCTCACCACCGCGGCATTCTTCATGCTCACCGGCATGACCGATCGTACTCGCATCACGGATCCCCCCCATGGCAGTGGTGCAGATGACAGTCTGTCGGCCAGCCAGCCGATCTACGTGGCCTATGGCATCAAGGAGCCGTCGGTGTACCGGGATGACGACGATGAGATCGGTGTGCCGATACCCGCCACCATGGCATTCCTGGGGCTGATGTTCGTGTGCTGCGTGCTGCTGGTGACGGGCCTGCCACCGATGCCGGGCTTCCTCGCCAAGTTCGCGGTGCTCTCCACGGCGGTGAAGTCGGTGCCCTTGGCTGGTGGCGGGCAGGCCGTCTGGCTGCTGTGCGCGGCGGTGCTGCTGTCGGGTATCACCGGCGTGATTGCACTGAGCCGCGTCGGCATGCGTCTGTTCTGGGGCGCCGCGCGACTCACGCCGCGGCTGCGTGTGCTGGAGGCGGCGCCGGTGGCGGTACTGATGCTGCTGTGCCTGGCGCTGGGGGTGTGGGCCGGGCCAGTGGCAGACTACCTGGACGCGGCAGCGCGCTCGCTGCACCAGCCGGATACCTATATCCGTGTGGTGCTCTCGCAGCGCGGCGGCGAGACTGCCCCGGAGGCCCCGCCATGATTCAGTCCTTTGCGCGCAGCGTGTCGCCGGTACTGGTGCTGGGTCTCACCGTCCTGTGGCTGGTGCTGAACCAGTCGATCGCGCCGGGCCACATCGCGCTGGGCGTGCTGCTGGGTGTGCTGGTCGCCTGGGCCGGCTCCACGCTGCGCCCGCTGCACGCACGGCTGCGGCGTTTCGACGTGGCGGGGGCGCTGCTGTTCGTCGCGCTGAGCGATGTGGTGCGCTCGAATGTCAATGTGGCGCGCATCGTGCTTGGCCTGTCGGGCAAGCGGCCGATCAGATCCGCCTTTCTCGACATCCCGATCGACCTCAGGGATCCGCATGGTCTGGCCACGCTGGCGGCAATCCTGACTGCGACGCCGGGCACCGTGTGGGTGGGCCTGTCAGGCGATGGCAGGTGGCTGCGCCTGCATGTGCTGGACCTGGTGGATGAGGCCCACTGGATCCATGTGGTCAAGGACCGCTACGAGGCGCGCCTGATGAGGATCTTCGAATGAACGCGCTGTTGGGTTTCGCCGCCAGCTTCGCCGCGCTGTGCTTCATGCTGGCGATGATGTTCGCGCTCGCCCGGCTGGTCATCGGGCCGTCCGCGCAGGATCGCGTGCTGGCCTTCGACGTCATGTACGTGAACGGCATGCTTACCCTGCTGATGCTGGGCATCCGTTCCAGCTCCAGCGTCTACTTCGACATGGCGCTGCTGATCGCGATGTTCGGTTTCGTGGGGACGGTGGCGCTGACGAAATTCCTGCTGCGCGGCGAGGTGATCGAGCCATGAACGAGCTTGCGCTGCCACTCTGGGCCGCGCTGCCGGCGGCATTGCTGCTGGTGGCAGGCGGCCTGCTGGCGCTGATCGGCTCCCTGGGGCTGCTGCGCCTGCCTGACTTCTATGCCCGCCTGCACGCGCCGACGATGGGGACCACGCTGGGCACGGGTTGCGTACTGCTGGCTTCGATGCTGGTGACTTCGGCACTGCTGCACCGGCCGGTAATCCACGAGATCCTGATCGCGGTATTCATGGTGCTGTCCGCGCCAGTGACGGCCATGCTGTTGATACGGGCCGCGGTGGCACGCCGCAAGGGGCGCGATTAGCAGCTTCCTCAGGGCCGCTGGATGGCGACGGCCACGCCTTCGCGGCGCGGGTCGGCACCGCCTTCGAATTTTTCTTCACGCGCCACAATGAGGTTGAGCCCGGAGTTCTCGCCAGCGACTTCGCGCACGGTGAAGCCCGCGTCACTGAGCAGTTTCGACCAGGCCTTGCCGGTGTCGTTGGCAGTTTCCACTGAGACCACCTGACCGCGCGCCACGATGTTGGGCAGGCTCGAGGCCTCCTGGGCCGTGCGGCCCCAGTCGAGCACCGCCGCCAGCGACCTTGCCACATAGCCAACGATGGAGTTGCCACCGGGCGAACCGGTCACCATGAACACCCCGCCGTGGCGGTCGAACACGATGGTGGGTGACATCGACGATCGCGGCCGTTTGCCGGGTCCCGGTGCATTGGCTACCGGCTTGCCGCCGGCAACGGGCGGGCGCGTGAAATCGGTGAGCTGATTGTTGAGTACGAAGCCGTTGGTCCAGCGCGAGGAGCCGAAGGCACCTTCGACGGTGGCCGTGAACGACACCGCATTGCCGTCGAAGTCGACGATGGACAGATGCGTGGTGCCGGGCATCGCAGCGTCGGCGTTGCGGCCCCACATGTCGATCAGCGGGCGGTCACGCAGCACGGCGCCAGGATCGCCAGGCTGCGGCGCATCGCCGGGCTGAAAGCCGCTGCGGGCGCGCGCGCGGATGTAGGCGGGGTTGAGCAGGTCGGCGACCGGCACGGGCACCTGGTCCGGATCGGCCACATAGTGGTCGCGATCGGCATAGCCCAGTTGCTGTGCCAGCACGAAGTCACGCAGCCTGGCGGCCTCGGTGGCTGCACCTGACTTCGTGGTGAGCTCCTGGTACAGCGACATGATCAGGTTCATCGCCAGGCCACCCGAGGAGGAGGGCGGCGCCGAGCAGATGACAAAGGTGCGGAAGGGGCCGCACAGCGCCGGCCTCTCCAGCACCCGGTAATTGGCCAGATCCTGCAAGGTGAGTTCGCCGGGAACATCTCCGGCCCGTACTGCCGCGATGATTTCCGCGGCAATCTGACCGGTGTAGAACGCGGCCGGGCCCTCATTGGCCACGCGGCGCAGGGTCGCGGCATAGGCTGGATTGGTGCGGCGATCACCCACCGCCAGCGCTCGCCCGCCAGGAAAGAAATATTCGCCGGAGCCGGCACTGCGCCCGAGCGGGCCGTTCTGGAAGCGCGGACCCAGTGCGTTGGCCAGGCGCGGGCTGACGATGAATCCGGCTTCTGCCAGACGAATGGCAGCCTGGAAATTGCTCGCCCAGGGCAGCTTGCCATGGCGGTCATGGGCCGCCTTGTAAAGGGCGACGGCGGCCGGAACACCCACCGACCTGCCAGACTGCACCGCCTGGGCAAAGCCGAGGTTCTGTCCGTTCACGGTGAAGTAGTCGGCAGTGGCTGCGGCCGGCGCGGCCTCGCGCCCATCGAAGGTGGTGGTGGTGCCGCCGCTGCGGTGGTGGACCACCATGTAGCCGCCGCCGCCCAGACCGGAACTCTGTGGTTCAACCAGACCGAGCACGGCGTGTACCGCGATGGCGGCGTCGACTGCGCTGCCACCTTGGCGCAGGGCGTCGAGCCCGGCCTCGACCGCGCGTGGGTCGGCCGCCGAGATCATCGCCTGTCCTTCCAGACGCCACGGCGGGGCCAGTTGGGAATCTTCAGCCCCAGCCGCGCCAGGGGCCATGGCCGCGCACGCAGCCAGCGCCAGCGTCGCAGCTGCTGCGGCGAGCAGCACCAGAGACGTGCGGCGCCGATGGTGTGTATCCATGCCCGCTAGCCTAGCACTGGCGCGCCGTATCCAGCCGCTGGTTGCCGCTGCCATCAGTTTTTCAGCACGCTGATGACCTGCGGTTCGAGATAGGCCTCCAGCCCCAACCGTGCATAGGTGCGGCCAATGCCCGATTCCTTGGCGCCGCCAAATGGCACGTCGGCCGCGGTGATGCGGTGCTGGTTGACCCATGCGGTGCCAACCTCCAGCCGCGCCGCGATGGCCGCTGCCCGCGTCAGGTCGCGGCTCCATACCGATCCTGCCAGACCGAAGCGCGTGTTGTTGGCGCGGGCAATGGCGTCGTCGACAGTGCTGAAATGCTGCACGGGGAATACCGGCCCGAACTGCTCCTCGGCCACCAGGCGGTCTGTGTCGTCCAGGCCGGTGACCACGGTGGGGGCGATGAAATAGCCGTCGCCCCGCGGGCGTGCGCCTTGCTCCGCATGGCCGTGCTGTTCCGCATCGGCCTTCAGGTCGCGCACCCGCTCGTACTGGCGCCGGTTCTGGATCGGGCCCAGTGTGGTCGCCGGATCGAGTCCGTCGCCGACTATGGCCTTCCTGGCCTCCGCCGCCAGCGCCGCACACAGCGCCTCGAAAATGTCCTCGTGCGCATAGATGCGTTTGACCGCCATGCACACCTGGCCGCTGTTCACGGTCGCCGCGAAAAACAGCTTGCGTGCGACGTCTGCAACATCGACATCGGGCAGCACGATGGCGGCGTCGTTGCCGCCCAGCTCAAGGGTCACGCGCTTGAGCGTGCCGGCAGCGCTCGCCATCACCAGCTTGCCGGTAGCCACCGACCCGGTGAAGGAGATCTTGTCGATGCCGGGATGCGCGGTGAGCAGGGCACCGAGTTCATCGCCGCCGGCGAGCACATTGACCACCCCGGCGGGAAACACGTTGCGCAGGATCTCGCCAATCCGCAGCGTGGTCAGTGGCGTGAACGGCGAGGGTTTGATGATGGCGCAGTTGCCGGTGTACAGCGCCGAGGCCAGCGGACCTGCGGCGAGGTTCACCGGTGCATTCCATGGCGTGATGATGCCGGCCACGCCCAGTGGTCGGTAGCGCAGCTCGATGTGCCGCTCGGCATTGTCGAGAATGATCTCCGGTGCGATGCGGATCCTGGTCAGGCCCACCGACAGCGTGCCGGCGCGGGCGATCTCGTCACGTGACTGGCCCAGCGGCTTGCCCTGTTCCTGAGTCAGCAATCGGGCCAGCGGCTCCATGTGCGCTGTCAGTTCGGCAGCGAAACGCGCGATGTACGCGGCGCGTTGTTCCCAGCTCAGGTCGCTCCAGCCGGGCAGCGCGCCGCGCGCCGCAGCCACTGCGGCGTCGAGTTCCGCCGCGCCTGCCGCGGGACACTGTGCGAACACCTTGCCCGTGGCGGGATTGATGACGTCAAGTCGTGCGGCTGCGTCGACCAGCTGGCCGCCGATCAGCAGCTGGTAGGGGGCATTGAAATCGACCATTCGGGTAAGATACCGCGTCACCGTTCGAGGTTCATCCCATGAAAGTAGGTCTGGCAGGTCAGGGCGCGTTTGGCATCAAGCATCTGGAGGCGATCCGCAACATCCCCGGCATCCAGGTGGTGACGCTCACCGGCGGCAACCAGGAATCCACGCGGGAAGTCGCGCAGAAATTTGCCATTCCCCACTACACCGGCGATCTGGCCGAGAGCCTGAAGGTGCCGGGCCTGGAAGCGATGATCCTGGCCACGCCCACCCAGATGCATGCGCAGCAGGCCATCCAGTGCCTCGAGGCCGGCAAGCATGTGCAGGTCGAGATTCCGCTCGCCGACAGCCTCAAGGATGCCGAAGCGGTGCTCAAGGCGCAGCAGCAGACCGGCCTTACGGCCATGTGCGGGCATACACGCCGCTTCAATCCCAGCCACCAGTGGGTACGCAAGCGCATCGCGGCCGGCGAACTCAAGGTGTTGCAGATGGATGTGCAGACCTATTTCTTCCGCCGCACCAACATGAATGCGCTGGGCAAGCCGCGCAGCTGGACCGATCACCTGCTGTGGCACCACGCGGCGCATACCGTGGACCTGTTCCAGTACCAGGTGGGCGAAGCGGCGTCGGTCGCGCGCGGCGTGCAGGGGCCGCCCCATCCCGACCTCAAGATCGCGATGGACATGAGCATCCAGCTGAAGACGCCATCGGGCGCCGTGTGCACGCTGTCGCTGT
>DATKBK010000343.1:0-5197 GCA_035514045.1 Steroidobacteraceae bacterium
GCCCTGCTTGGCCTCGCCGAGGCGCTGGTGCTGAGTGATCGCAGCGATCTGGGTGGTCGCGCCGGGCGTTTGTTCGAGCAGGCCATGGCGCTGGACGAGACATCGGTGAAAGCCCTTTTCTTCAGCGCCTTCGCCGCGCGCGAGCGCAACGAGTTGCCGCTGGCGGCAGAACGATTCCAGCGGCTGCTGCAGGCCAATCCTCCGGAGCAGGTGACGCAGATCATCGGGCAGCAGTTGCAGGAGATCGAAGCGCTGTCGGCCATGCTCGGCGCCGTGCCGGCCGAAGGCCGCGCAGCGGCACCGATGGCCGGGGTGGCACCGGCCGCTGCTGGTGAGTCCGCAGCAGCGGTGACGGTGCCGCTGCGCATTACATTGTCCGCCACCGTTGCAGCCAAAGCTGTGCCGGGCGCGCCGCTGTTCATCAGTGCACGCATCCCTGGCCAGCGGGGTCCACCGCTGGCAGCCAGGCGCATGGCGGCCACGTTTCCGCTGAACGTGGAACTGCTCAGCAGCGATGCGATGCTGGCTGGCAGTGGGTTCGCGGCCGGGCAGGAACTTGAGATCGAGGCACGCATCGCCAATGGAGGCGATGCCACTTCGCGCGCTGGAGATCCTTTCGGTGTCATCCGTGTCACGGCCGGCAGCGGTCAGCGTGCGTCTATCGAAATAGGGCAGCTGAAACCCTAACGGTCATTTCTGTCGCGATACGGGAAGCGCCGGCACTGGATGGATCGGCTATCCTGCTGGTTTGGAATACTGGTTGCCTATCGGGGGAGTCATGCGACGATCGACTACAATTCTCGCCAGCGCGGGTGTCGTGCTGGGCGTGGTGGCCTGCGTGGCCTCCGGTTGCAGCAGCGGCGGCAGCAAGGCAGGCGCGGACCCGGCGGCAGTCGTCACCGACCAGTGGGCCGCGCATGGCGGTGACCACAGCGAGCAGCGCCACAGCCCGCTGGCGCAGATCACTGTCGACAACGTCGAGCAGCTGGGCCTGGCCTGGCATGCGGACGTTACCGAGCGCGGCGGCTACCAGACCACACCGCTGGTGATCGATGGCCTGATCATCATCACCACGCCGTGGAGCAAGGCCTACGCCTTCGATGCGCGCACCGGCCAGCAGATGTGGAAGTACGATCCGAACGTACGCCGCGAGATTGCCGCCACCAGCCTGTGCTGCAACGTGACCAACCGCGGCGCGGCCTACTGGAATGGCAAGGCCATCTGGGGCACGCTCGACGGGCGCCTCGTCGCCGTCGATGTGAAGACCGGCAAGCTGGCCTGGGAGGCACAGACCACCGATCCGGAAAAGGCGCTGTCGATCACCGGTGCGCCACGCGTCGGCAACGGCATCGTGTACATCGGCCAGGCCGGTGCCGAATACCACCAGCGCGGCTATATGTCCGGCTGGGATGCCGAGACCGGCAAGAAGCTGTGGCACTGGTGGGCGGTGCCGGGCAATCCCGCGCTGGGCTTCGAACAACCCGAGCTCGAAATGGCCGCCAAGACCTGGAAGGGCGAGTGGTGGCAGTTCGGCGGCGGCGGCACACCGTGGGACGGCATCCTCTACGAGCCGAAGAACGACCTGGTGATCTTCGGCACCGGCAACGGCGCCCCCTGGCCGGCCGAAGTGCGCTCGCCGGGTGGCGGCGACAACCTGTTCACAGCGTCGATCGTCGCGCTGCATGCCAGGACGGGCAAGTACGCCTGGCATTACCAGGCCGTGCCGATGGACAACTTCGATTTCGACAACGCCTCGCCGCTCACCACCGCTGAGCTCGTCATCGATGGCGAGCAGAAGCTGGTGGTGATGCAGGCGCCGAAGAACGGCGTGTTCTACGTGATCGAAGCGGCCACCGGCAAGGTGCTGTCGGCCGACCTGTTCGTGCCCGGTGCCAACTGGCTCACCGGCTTCGACCGGGACAACAACTTCGCCCCCATCCTCAACCCCGATGCCAACTTGGGTGCGACCGGCAAGGGCTGGCACGTTGTGCCATTCCAGACCCACGTCTGGAGTCCGCAGTCGTTCAATCCGCAGACGGGCCTGATGTACTTCTCGGCCCGCTACGCCAGCTATGGCATGGTGGCTGAAGCCGGCGCCAAGATGGGCAATCAACTGCTGTCGATCAATACCCAGAAGCGGCCCGACTACGCGGCGCCGAATCTCGGCGCCGATGCCGGCAGCTACCTGCTCGCGTGGGATCCGGTGCAGAAGAAGGAAGCCTGGAAGTCGCGCAAGGGTGGCACGGGCGGAACCATGACCACCGCAGGCAACCTGGTGTTCCAGGCCAACGGCCGCAATTTCATGGCCTTCAAGGCTGACACGGGCGAAGACGTGTGGACCACCGATGTCGGTGCAAGCATTGTGGCCGGTGCGGTTACCTATTCATTGGATGGAGTGCAGCACATTGCCGTTGTGGGCTCCTTTGGCGGAACCGGTGGCGGCCGGCTGGCGGTGTTCAAGCTGGGTGGCACAGGTGTGCTGCCGGCGGCGCCGCCGCCGGTGCCGCAGGTACTGAACCCGCCCGAGAACTTCGGCACTGAATCGGTGCTGGCACTCGGTCAGCAAAAGTACGAGCAGAACTGCACCATCTGCCACCTGGACGGCGCGCGAATGGGCGGATTCCCGGACCTGCGGTATTCGCCGTACCTGAACAGCGACGCGGGCTTCAAGGCGGTGGTCATCGACGGCGCACTCACTGAGGCCGGCATGCTGTCGTTCAAGCAGGCACTGAGCGTCGAGGAGGCGGAAGCCATTCGCGCCCACGTGGTCAGCATGGCCAATACGCTGAAGGCCCAGCCCGCGCGCGGGGGCGGGCCTGGTGGTCCCCGTGGCGGTGGCCCTCGTGGCGGTGGTCCGGGTGGTGCACGAGGGGGTGGCCCAGGAGGCCCCCCAGGAGGCCCGGGCGGTGCCGGAGCGCAGCCGCTGCCCCAGCAGCCGGCGGGCGGTATGGGCACCTTCGCCGTTGCTGGCGCAACGGCTTCCCTGCAGCCCGGCGCTGCGGGCGAACTACACCAGTAGGCGCAAGGCCTTCAAGCGCGCGGTGGCGATCCGCAGTCTTTTTCCGACGCGGATCTACACCACCGCGCTGCCGAAGGCCAGAGCAGCCGCGCTCAATGCGCGGCTGCTGCGCGAGTGCCTTCAGCTCTCGCATGACGACCGCGCCGGACAGCGCTGGTCAAAGCGCAACTACCCCGGCGGCTTCACTTCTTACGCCTCTGCCAGCGGCATGCATCGCGTGTCGCCCACCTTCGACGCCCTGCGGCGCCTGATCGATTCGCATGTCCGGCGCTTTGCGGCCGAACTGGAGTTCGACCTGGGCGGACGGCCGCTCGGCATGACCGACTGCTGGGTCAACGTGATGCCGCGCGGCGTGACGCATGGGCTGCATCTGCATCCACTGTCGGCCATCAGCGGCACCTACTATGTGCGCGTGCCCCGCGGTGCGCCGGGATTGAAGTTCGAGGATCCGCGGCTTTCCCGATTCATGGGTGCACCGCCTCGCCGCGCCGCCGCCGCCGAGCGCAATCGCGCCTGGGTGGTGATGCCTGCGAAGCCGGGCGGCCTGCTGCTGTTCGAGAGCTGGCTGCGGCACGAGGTGGCGGCAAATCCCGCGGCAGGAATGCGAGTAAGCGTCAGCTTCAACTACGGCTGGGGTTGAGTGTTGCCGGTGTAAATCGATTTGAGCGATACCGGCGCGAAGCCCAGCATCGGGGCGGAAAATACTATCCCCTGGATGAACCGTCCGGCCAAAACTTTGCCCTCTACATCGCCCGGAACGAACTGCATGTCCAGCGCCATCAGCATTCCGGCCCGGTCGAGCTCCGGGGCGCCGGTGGACTGCGCGATGGCAGTCCGCGTCACGCAGCCGGTCGCGTCTATATCGACGATCACGCCCACTCTGCCTTCCACCCTAAACATCGAGGCGTCGGGCGGGTAGTAATCCCAAGAATCGGGCCTGCTGATCAAACGCGGGTACGGCGTGCCGGTCGTCGCTCCGGAGCCGACCGGGCAGGTGCGGGTACGCGTCATCCATTCAGGTTCCGTGCTGGTATTTGCTGGCAGGGCCTCAATCGCGGCGGCCAGATTGCCGCGCAGCTGGTTAGCCTCCGTGTGGAGTGCCATAATGTCCTGCAGCAGCGGCGGCAGACGGTCCAGTGACCTGTCGTCACAATCCTTCATCGCTGCTGGCAATTTGCCGTGCACCGCTGCCTCCCACGCATCTATTGCTCGGACGCGGTCACGCCATTCGTCCTGGCCCGACTCTGGCAGTTCCGCCAGCAAGGGAGCAATCATCTGAAGGTGATATTCGACAGCGCGGCGTGAGCTCCAGGCGGAACGGAGCATCGAAGCGCGGCAGCTTTCTGTCCTGACTACATGATCCAGCGGCCCCTGTGCGGAAACCGGAACCTTGTCACTTCCTGGGGGGATTGCGGCCGGCAGATCGCGCCGCAGCGCCTCCATTTCCTGCAGTACCGGCTCGGTCAGCAGGTAGCGGTCGATGTCATTGTCGAGCGTGGAGCCATCTGGTGTCGGCCCAGGATCTCCAAGGGCCTCCGACAACGTCCAGGGCAGGCTTCTGATGTATTCGAGGGTGCGGTCAATATGGTCGAGCGTAACCGGCTGCGCAGTCCCTGTGGGCAGTTGATCCCACGACACCACCTGGGCCGCGCCAAGCTGCGAGCAAAGCAGCCCGAGCGCACACGCCAGCGTCAGCGTGCGCATCACGGCCGCTCCTGCAGCTGCAACCCGGCATGCAGCTGGTCGCGTCGTTCATTCACCTGTCGCGGTTGCAGCGACTTCTCATTGAGTGTCATGTTCACCTCGAACAGCAGGTCTTGGGCCGGATCCCCAATGACGGCCTTGGTCCAGAAGCTGCCTTGCTGCGCATCGCGCTGTGCCCTGCCGTCGAACTCGCCATCACTTGCGCTCAGGGAGCGCCAGTGCTTCTGCAGTTCGCTGCCGGCGGCATCGCCGGGTCTGGGTTGGGCCCAGACTCCGATCCATGAGCTCTTGCCTTCCGGCGTTGCCCAGAGCGTGATGCCCGCCGGGCGCACTACCAGCTGGTTGTTCTCGGCCCGATAGCCAGGGAATACGGCCAGCAGGCTCTCGTCCGCAAGGGGTAGCAGCGCGGCTGGCAGATTGACGTCCATGCCGGCCAGCGACAGCGACACACCTGCCTCCATTCCGAAACGCAGG
>DATKBK010000344.1:0-11993 GCA_035514045.1 Steroidobacteraceae bacterium
CCGAACCGTGAGTTCGTGGCGTATCGCGCCACCGATGGCGAGCGGCTGTGGGAATACGACATCAAGACCGGCGTGTTCAACGCCGCCATCACCTATGAGCTCGACGATGACCAGTATGTTGCCCTTGCGGTCGGCGGCCCCGGACAAGGCGGTTACTACGCGCCCAATGGCGCCCGGCTGCTGGTGTTCAAGCTGGACGGGCAGACGACGTTGCCAGACCTGCCGCCCTATCAGCAGCCCGCCTTCGTGCAGACCACTCAGTTCGGAACTGCCGAGGTGATCGCGCAGGGCACTGCGCTGTTTGCAGACCACTGCGCCATCTGCCATGGCCAGGGCGGTGCCGCGCGCGCTACGTTCCCGGACCTGCGGCGATCGGCAATGCTGGTGGACCAGAGTGCATTCGATGCCGTGGTGTTGCAGGGTGCGCTGGGCTCCCGCGGCATGGGCTCGTTCGGGGGCCGGCTGCAGCCTGCAGACACCGTGGCGCTGCGTGCCTATCTCATCAGCATGGCCGAAACGGCGCGCAATGCGCCTGCACCGGGGGCAGCAGCACCGCCACGGGCGGCTGCCAGAACTGGCGGCTGACCTGGGAATGAGCGCCGAAGATCCGCGTCTGTCCAAGCGGATGGGTGAACTCGGGCTGTGCTCGCGGCGCGAGGCCGAGCAGTGGATAGTCAACGGCTGGGTGAAAGTCGACGGCAGGATCATCGACACCTTGGGCGTGCGGGTGTCACCCCAGGCGCACATCGAGGTCGA
Organism: Steroidobacteraceae bacterium; assembly: GCA_035514045.1. GTDB lineage: Bacteria > Pseudomonadota > Gammaproteobacteria > Steroidobacterales > Steroidobacteraceae > ZC4RG30. Next base: position 757 of record DATKBK010000344.1, read on the forward strand.
CCCGGCCGCACGCGCACATCAGCAGCGGCAGGTGACCATCTTGCTGCACAAGCCCGTCGGATATGTGTCCGGGCAGGCTGAGGATGGCTATGAGCCCGCAGTGGTGCTCATCCGGCCAGAGAACCGATGGTCCGCGGATTCCGCGCCGATGAAGTTCCAACCGGAGCAGCTGCAAGGCCTCGCACCTGCCGGGAGGCTGGACATCGACTCCACCGGCCTGCTGGTGCTGACGCAGGACGGGCGCGTGGCGAAGCAGCTGATCGGCCAGGACTCAAAAGTCGAGAAGGAGTATCTGGTGCGCGTCGAGGGACAGCTGTCGGATGATGGCATGCAGCGGCTGCGCCACGGACTGACGCTCGATGGCGTGAAGCTCAGACCGGCGCAGGTCTCCTGGCAGAACGAGCACCAGTTGCGCTTCGTGCTGCGCGAAGGCCGCAAACGGCAGATCCGCCGCATGTGCGAAATCGTTGGCCTCATGGTGACCGGACTGAAGCGCGTGCGCAGCGGCAAGGTGCTGCTGGGCGGCCTGCCGGTGGGCAAGTGGCGGTACCTTCGCTCCGACGAAAGTTTCTAGCCGTGGCCGCCCTGACGGCGGCTTATCCCCTGAATCCCTTGGCCACCAGATACACCTCGCGCGATTCCTTGCGCGATGCCGCTGGCTTGCGGATGGTTACTTTCTCGAAGTGGGTGCGCAGTTCCCTGAGGTACTGGTCTGAACCGGAGCCCTGGAACATCTTGGCCACGAAGGTGGCCCCCGGCTTGAGGGTCTTGCGCACGGCATCCAGTGCCAGCTCCAGGAAGTACATCGACGAGGCCTGGTCCGCCGAATCGATGCCCGTGATGTTCGGCGCGATGTCGGAGATGATGAGATCGAACCTGCCACCGCCCAGCCAGTCTAGCAGCTGCTGCACGATGGCATCCTCGGTGAAGTCGCCCTGGATGAAATCGACATTCTTCAAGCCGTCCATGGGCAGGATGTCGGTGGCCAGCACGCGTCCCTTCTCACCAACCAGCTTGCCAGCCACCTGGGACCAGCCGCCCGGGGCAGAGCCCAGGTCCAGGATGCGCATGCCGGGCCGGATCAGCCGGTCCTTCTCGTTGATCTCCACCAGTTTGTAGGCCGAGCGTGAACGATAACCGTCCTTCTGGGCCTGCTTGACGAAGGGGTCGCTGAGGTGCCGTGACAGCCAGCTGGCGCTGCTTTTGGATCGAGCCATTTCCCGGGAGGAACCACGCGCTAGAATGGCCGCCATTCTACCCCTCTGCCGGATTGACCGGCCAGGATGTCGGCGGTGATCCGCATAACCGAGCTGCCGGTGCCGCTCGACTACACGGCCGAGGTGCTGCGCCAGGCCATCCTGAAGCGTCTCGGCATTGCCGAGGCGGATCTCCTCGATTTCACGCTGTACAAGCGCAGCCACGACGCGCGCAGGAAGAACAGCGGCGTCCTGTTCGTGTGCATTGTCGATGTCATCGTGCGCGACGAAGCCGCGGTGCTGGCGGGCTGTGCAGCGGATCACCATATCGGCCCCGCCCCGGACACCAGCTACCACCCGGTGGCAAAGGCGCCTGCAACGCTGCATGAACGCCCGCTGGTGGTGGGGTTCGGCCCCTGCGGCCTGTTCGCGGCCCTGCTGCTGGCGCAGATGGGGTTCCGTCCGATCGTGCTGGAGCGCGGCCGGGACGTTCGTCAGCGCACGCGCGACACCTGGGCCCTATGGCGGCAGAAAACGCTGACGCCGGAGTCCAACGTGCAATTCGGCGAGGGCGGAGCGGGCCTGTTCTCCGACGGCAAGCTCTACAGTCAGATCAAGGACCCGAAGTTCCTTGGCCGCAAGGTGATGCACGAGTTCGTACGCGCCGGGGCTCCGCCAGAGATACTGTACGTGAGCAAACCTCATATCGGCACCTTCCGGCTAACCGGTGTGGTTGCAGCGATGCGCGAGGAGATCATTGCGCTCGGCGGCGAAGTGCGTTTCGAGAGCAAAGTTACGGAGCTGCTGATCGAGAACGGGCAAATCCAGGGCGTTGCGCTCGCCAGTGGCGAGCTGCTCGACAGCCGACACGTGGTGCTGGCACTGGGCCACAGCTCCCGCGACACGCTGCGCATGCTGGAACAGCGGGGCGTGTTCATGGAAGCCAAGCCATTTGCCATCGGCTTTCGCATCGAGCATCCCCAGTCGATGGTCGATGCGGTGCGCCTCGGGCGCTTTGCCGGGCATCCCGAGCTGGGCGCGGCCGACTACAAGCTGGTGCACCACGCCGGCAACGGGCGTTCGGTCTACAGCTTCTGCATGTGCCCCGGCGGCACGGTGGTTGCGGCCACTTCCGAGCCGCAGCGTGTGGTGACCAATGGCATGAGCCAGTACTCGCGCAACGAGCGCAATGCCAATGCCGGCATCGTGGTGGCGGTCAATCCCGAGGCGGATTTTCCCGGTGGACCGCTGGCTGGCGTGGCCCTGCAGGAGTCGCTGGAGTCGACCGCCTTTGTCCTGGGCGGCAGCGACTACTGCGCGCCAGGGCAGCTGGTGGGCGATTTCCGCCGCGGCGCCAGTTCCAGCACACTCGGCGCAGTGATCCCTTCATACCAGCCCGGCGTGCGGCTGGGCGACCTGTCCCAGGCATTGCCACCCTACGCCATCGAGGCAATCCGCGAGGCATTGCCAGCCTTCGGCCGGCAGTTGCGTGGCTTCGATCGTGAGGATGCCGTACTCACCGGCGTGGAGAGCCGCACCTCTTCGCCGGTGCGCATTACGCGCAACGCTGAGTCGCTGCAGAGCCTCAACGTGCGCGGGCTTTATCCCTGCGGCGAGGGCGCAGGCTACGCGGGGGGCATTCTCTCGGCCGGCGTCGACGGCATCAAGGTGGCTGAAGCGGTGGCCCGGAGTCTGGCATGAAGCTCGAGGATGTCCGCAAGCTGCACCAGAAGAAGTACCGCGAGGAGTTCGGCTGCTTCCTGCTGGAGGGCGAGCATCTGGTGCAGGAACTGCAGAAGGCAGCGCTGCGGGACGCACGGCTGCGGGCCAGCGAGGTCTTCCTGACGCATGAACAAGCGCCCTGGACCGGCGAGCTCAAGGCGCAGGTGATCAGTTCGCGCCAGATGCAGCAGATCAGCGAGACACGCTCGCCGCAGGGCGTTGCGGCGGTGGTGCCGCTGTTGGCTGCTCCGCCGTCAGGGCGGGGCGAGCGCGCCATCTACCTGCACGAAGTCCAGGACCCCGGCAACCTTGGCACCATCCTGCGCACGCTGGCGTGGTTCGGCGGGTTCCGCTGCCTGCTGAGCCCGGACAGCGTCGATGTGCACAACGGCAAGGTGGTTCGCGCCAGCATGGGGGCAATTTTCCAGGTGCCGGTGGAAATCGATGTACCGCTGGCCACGCTCCCGACGCGCTTCGGGCGGCTCGCCTGCCTCGATCTGCAGGGCGAGCCGATTGCAGCGCCCGCATTCCGCAACTTCGACTGCTACCTGTACGGCAATGAGGCACGCGGCCTGCCACGCGAGGCGCTGATTGGCCTGCAGGCCCGTCCGTTCACCATTGCCGGCGCCGGCCTGATGGAATCACTGAATGTTGCAGCAGCGGTGAACATCTGCCAGTACGAGCTGAGCCGTCCTGCGAGCGCCTGAACTGCGCGCAGGTCAGGGTGGGCGGTTCAATCCCCATCAACCTGTCAGAACAACGGATTGGACATGACCAACAGGCAACCGGTTCGCAAGCATCTGAAACTCACCGCCCTGCTCGCGCTGACGGGTCTCATGACACTGGGCTGCGCAACATCTACACGCATGCCGGAGGCAGCGCTGGCACCCATCCGGGTCTCGGGCAGCTACTGGATCGAACTGTCGCCAGTGCTGGTGGCGGCCAGCAGCTTCTATCCGGTGAAGCTGGCGGTAAGTGAAGGCGGTATTCCCCGCATTACCGCTGACCAGACTGACCTGGCGACGAATGCAGAAACGCAGCTGCTGCGCGAATCGGTAAGCAATCCGGACCTGCGCATCATCATGACTGTCACCGAGAGTTTCTATCGCCTGGTGGGCCGGCGTTCTGCCGGCATCAGCAAACTTTCCGACCTGAAGGGCAAGCGCGTGATGGTGCCGCGACTGACCTCGGCTCACTACTACCTGGTGGCGATGCTGCAAAGCGCTGGCCTCACCGAGGAGGACGTCACCATCGTCAGCCTGTTGCCGACTCAGGGCGATCAGACCGGCATGGACCAGATGTCCGAGGCGCTGGTTCGCGGCGACGTGGATGCCATTTCGATCTGGGAGCCCGAGCCCGAGGATTCCCTGCACAAGCTGGGCAGCGACGGAATCGTGCTGCAGGACCGCAAGGTCTATCGCGAGGCCTTCAATCTGCACGCACGAGCGCCTGACCTCGCCGATCCCGGGAAGCGTCGGGCAATCGTGGCTTTTGTGCGCGCGATTGCAGATGCCACCGAGGTGCTGAAGAAAGATCCGAAGCCATACTGGCCGCATGTATCCAGCATTACCGGCTTCTCGGTCGAGGAGATCGGCTGGGGCTGGCCAGAAATGGAGTTCCCCGTGCGGATCATCCCGGACATGCTGGACGTGCTCGTGACCGAAGAGGCCTGGGTCGCAAGGAACATGGACCGCCCCCCGCGCAGCCGCGAGGAGCTGGCGAAGTTCATTGACCGGTCCGTGGTCGAGGAAGCCCTGCGGTTGCGCTAGTCCAGCGTCCTGGCAACGCGGATGGTCATGTAGTTGCGGCCCCGCGTATCCGGCGTGTAGCCGCGCACCCGATTGCCCGAGCGATGCATGTGCGGGTTGCTTTCGTCAATCCAGACCCATCTCTTTCAGCACGGCGCCCGCAACGTTGAAACCCTCGGCGGCCGCCGGAATGCCAGCGTAGAGCCATACCTGCATGAGCGTCTCGCGGATCTCTTCCTTCGAAACACCGTTAGCGATGGCCCCCTGCACGTGATAGCGCAGCTGGGGACTCCTCCCCAGCGTTGCCAGGATGGCAATCGTCAGCATGCTGCGCACCCGGTGATCAAGCGGCCCGCGGTTCCAGGCATCGCCGAAGCACTGCTCGGTGACGATCTCCTCGAACCGACGTCTGAAGTCCGTGGCATTGTCGAGCGCATCCTCGGCGCCGGCCTTGCCGAACATGCGGCGGCGCAGGGCAAGGCCAGCCTCTTCCAGTTGCTTGTCCATCTCATCTCTCCCGATTCAACCTTGCAGAGGCGCCAAACGCAACGAAGGCACGCGAACTGTCGCTGGCCAGACCTTCCGCTTCGCGCGCGTATGCAAATCGCTCGCGCGTGAGCCGGAACAGCGGCAGATCCAGCGCCAGGTCCTCGCCCAGGTCGGCGGCAATGCGCACATCCTTGGCCAGCAGGCCGAGCGCGAAGCCAGTGGCAAATCGGCCGGGAATCACGTGTTCCCTGGCGACCAGCTCGGTGACGAAACTGCGCCCGGTGGAGGCATTGAGCACCTCGACCATGATCGCCGGGTCAAGCCCGAAGTCCTCGCCCAGTGCCAGGCCTTCGGCCACCGCGACCATGGTCGAACCGGCGACGATGTTGTTGATCGCCTTCATCGCGTGGCCATTGCCGAGTCCACCCAGCACGAACAGCTGGCCGCCCATCGCCGTGAGAACGGGCGTGATCTTGCGAAGCAGTTCGCCTGGGCTGCAACCGACCATGATCGCCAGCGTCCCCGCCTCGGCGCGCGGGCGCGCGCCTGATACCGGCGCATCGACCAGCAGCAGTCCGCGCCGGGCAAGTTCGGCGCCAGTCTCGCGGGTCAGTTGGGGCTCCGACGAGCTCATGTCGATAAAGACGGTACCGCGCTTCACGGCCTTGGCCAGCGCGCCGTCCTCCGCCCGCGTCAGTACTTCCTGCACCGCCCTGCCATCCGGCAGCATGGTGATGACGAAGTCGCAATCGGCCAGCCCGACGAGCGATTCTGTGGCTGCACAGCCGAGCTCGCGCGCCACCTGTGCCGCACGCCCGGACGCGGCATCATGCAGCGTGACCGCGAATTCCTTGCGGACTAGATTGGCGGCCATCGGTGCGCCCATGGTACCGACGCCGATGAAGCCGATGCGCGTCATGCCCACTCCTCTTGCTGTCGGCCCCACTGCGCTGGGCGCCCGTCCAGGCCGCGATCTTACCGCCATCGCGGGGGCACCGCGTATCATGCGCCCAATGGGCGCCACTTCGAGCAGCTTCGGGTATCGGATATCGAGGCGGCGTACCTGAACCTGAAGACCTTCAAGTGAAGCCTTTCACCGCCACCGAGTCGACGTACGAGTTCAGAGCCAGGCTGTGGCGCTGGAGCGGCGGCAAGGCCAGCTGGTATTTCCTGACATTGCCCGCGGTCCTGGCCCGGGAAATCCGGCTGGTGGATGCCGGACCGCGCCGCGTTGGCTTCGGCTCGCTGCGCGTCAGGGCCACCATTGGCGAATCCACCTGGCCGACCTCGATCTTTCCCTCCTCACAGCACAGGAGCTACCTGTTGCCGGTGAAGGCCGCAGTGCGCAAGGCCGGCAAGCTTGCCGCGGGCCGGACTGTCAGCGTCAGGATCGTGGTCCACCGCGCTTAGCGACGGCGGGTTGATTCCAGATAGCGGAAGAAGTCGGATCCGGCATCTATCATCAGCGTTGCGTTCTCGCCCAGCGCGTCGTAGCTCTCTAGGGTCTTGAAGAACGAGTAGAACTCGGCATCCTTGCCATAAGCCCGGCCATAGATGCGGGCCGCCTCGCCATCGGCTTTGCCGCGGATCTCCGCCGCCTTGCGCTCACCCTCCGAACTGATGCGCCGCAACTCGCGCTCCATGTCGCCGAGGATCTCCTGGCTGCGCCCTTGACCCTCGGAACGGAATCGCTCCGCGATGCTCTGGCGCTCGGAAATCATGCGGCTCTCGACCTGTCGCTGCACGGACTGGATGTAGTTCAGGCGCTTGATGCGCACATCCATCAGTTCGATCCCCAGGCCAGGCATGAGGCGGGAGGCGGCCTGCAGCATCTCGCGCTCGAGCACCGCTCGCCCCTTGTCGGGCCGGACCAGCGTTTCTTCGTCGATCGCAACGCCTTCCTCCGCAGCCACCACCGTGGCGACGTCAACCTCCCAGTCGGCTGAGCGCACGATTTCTTCAAGGTCGGTGCCGGATACGATATCGCGCGCCACCGAGTCGACGATGTCGTCGAGTCGCGTCCTGGCCCCGGCCTCATCGCGCACCGAACGCAGGAACTGCAGCGGATCGGCGATGCGCCAGCGCGCCGTGGTGTCGACGATGATGAACTCGCGCCCCAGCGTGGGTATCTGGCTGATATCACCATCCCAGGCCAGCAGGCGCTTGTCGAAGCGACGCACCTCCTGGATGAACGGCACGCGCCAGTGCAGACCGGGTTGGTCGATTACGTCGCCGATGGGTTCGCCGAACTGCACGATGATGCCCTGCTCTGCCTCGTCGATGAGGAAAACCGAGCGCAGGACCACGAATCCGATCAAAAGCGCGCCGAGGCCAAAGCGGATGGTGCGGCTGTTCATTGTGCGCCCTCCCTCGGCCGCGGCTGCGCATCGCGCAGGTTCAGCAGCGGCACGGGCGGCACCTGGCCGTCCTGCACCACCATCACCGTGCCCACCTTGGGAAGCACCTGCCGGAGAGTCTCGAGGTACAGGCGTGAGCGGGTGACCTCTGGTGCGCCACGATATTCTGCCAGCACCGACTCGAAGCGCGCCGACTCACCCAGCGCGAGGTTGACCCGCTCCGTGGCATAGCCTTCCGCCTCCGACACGACGCGGTTCGCCTCGCCTTCGGCGCGGGGGATGGCCTGGTTGGCCTGCTTGGTGGCCTCGTTGATCATGCGCTCGCGTTCCTGACGCGCTTCATTGACCTCATTGAAGGCCGGCTGGACCGGCGGCGGCGGCACCACGTTCTGCAGTTCGACCGTGATGATATGGATGCCGTTGTCGTAGCGGTCCATGGCGGTCTGGATCTCGTCCCTGGCGGTGGTGGAGATATCCACGCGACCGACAGTGAGCGCATCGCTGCCTATGCGGTTGCCGATGATACGGCGCATCACCGACTCGGACAGATCGCGCAGTGTGCGGCCAGGCTCGCGCATGGCGTACAGGTACTTGATGGGATCGGCGATGCGATACTGGACCACCCACTCCACGTCAATGACGTTCAGGTCGCCGGTGAGCATCAGCGATTCGCTGGTGAAATCAGCATCGGAGAACTCGGTCTTGCCATCGCGCGTGCGGCCCTCGGTGCGAAAACCGAACTCCTCCTTCAGCACGCGTTCCGTGGCTACGAACTGCGCGGTGTCGATACCGAACGGCAGGCGAAAATGCAGCCCGGGATCGGAAATTCCGATGACCTTGCCGAGGCGCTTGATCACGGCGCGCTGCTCGGGCTGTACCGTGTAGAAGGAACTCCACGCCGCCCACACGGCCAGCGCCACGGCCAGCGCCGTGAGGATTCCCCGCGGCGAAGGGCCATCGGCGAATACGTTGTCGGTGGATCCGCCGCCCGGCGGCACGCCGCGCGGACCGCGGGTACGCGCAGGGGCGGTGTCCAGTATCTTCTTCAGCCAGTCCCCGCCCTGTGCCATTCATGTTCTCCCCTCGCAGAACCGACGAGGATACACACCATGGCCGGGATGACCACCCCTTTCGGGCGCGCAGCCGTGCAATCAGCTGCGCAGCGCTAGCGCGATTGCGCTTGCGCATCCGCGAAGCGTCTAAGGCATTGCTTCCGGCACGCTGACGCCCAGCGCCTTGTACAGCGCTACCAGCGCAGTCGCCGCCGCCGTCTGGCTGATGGACAGCCGGTCCTCGGCCTCCAGTGCGGTCCGGTACGCATCAAGAGCGGTGAGGAAATCCGACACGCCGCCTTCGAAACGCTGCGTGGCCAGCTCTGCCGCCAGCACGCTGGCGCGCGCAGCTGCCGCCAGGTGTTCCTGGCGACGCCGCTCCCGCGCGTAGGTGGACAGCGCGTTCTCGACATCTTCCAGTGCCAGCAGCACCGCCTGCTCGTAGCTGGCCAGCGCTGCCTCGTGGCGAGCGCCAGCCGCGCGCACCCGCTCACGCACGCGCCCGAAATCGAGGAACGACCAGCTCAGCGCCGGGCCGAAGCGGCGAAAGTCGTTGCCCGGATCATCCAGCGCGCCGAATTCCAATGCCTGCAGGCCGATCGAGCCATTGAGCGTGATGCGCGGGAAGAAATCGGCCATCGCCACGCCAATGCGGGCGCTGGTGGCCGCCAGCTGCCGCTCGGCCACGCGCAGGTCCGGACGGCGCCGCAGCAGCGAGACCGGATCATCCATTCCCAGCAAGGCAGGCAGCGCCGGCAGCGGCGCAAGCGGACCGAGCTGTTCCGTCAGCTGGCCGGGCCGGCGGCCCGACAGCACTTCGATGCGATGCCGGGCCTGCACCACCGCGGCCTCCAGCGGTGGTACCGAGGCCAGCGTGGTCTGGATCTGCGCCTCGGCGCGGGCCGTGTCCAGCGCCGTGCCGCGACCGGCCTCGAGCCTTGATTCCACCAGCTCCAGCGCGCTGCGCTGGTTGCCAGCATTGCGTTCAGCCACAGTCAGGCGTTGCTGCGCACCGCGCAGTTCGAAGTAGTTGCGGACGATCTCCGCCACCACGGACAGGCGCACGTCGTCGAGCGAGGCATGGGCTGCACCCAGTGTGGCGCGCGCGGCCTGGTTGCCACGGCGCACACGGCCGAACAGGTCAAGCTCCCAGCTGGCGTCGAAGGCCGCGTCGTACAACTCGTAGTCGCGCTCGGGAGAGAAGCCTGCCGTGCCACCCTGACTCTCGCGGATGTCGGTGGCACTGGCGCGCGCCGTGGGCGCGGGGATGGACGACCACACTGACTCGCGGCGGGCGGCGCGCGCCTCCTTCAGGCGTGCTGCGGCTATGGCGATGGTGTGGTTGCCAGCCAGCGCATCGGCAACCAGCTGATCGAGCAGTGGGTCACCGAAGCCCTGCCACCAGGTGGCGAGTGGCTCCTGCGCGGTCGTCTCCACCAGCGTCTGGCCCGCGAAGGCAGCGTCAACCTCAGGCTCCGGGGCGTGGTAGTCCGGCCCCACCGCGCAGGCAGTCAGCAACAGCGCCACGGCAAGCACCGCCCCGGCACGGGACAAGTCATGGACTGGCTCAGACATGGACATCACGTTCCTCGCGGCGCTGGCGGATCAGCCCGCGGATCACCACATAGAACACCGGCGTGAGAAACAGGCCGAAGAAGGTCACGCCAAGCATGCCCGAAAACACCGCCACTCCCATGGCGCGACGCATCTCGGAGCCTGCGCCACTGGAAAACACCAGCGGCACCACGCCCATGATGAAGGCCCGCGAGGTCATGATGATGGGTCGCAGGCGCAGACGGCAGGCCTCGATCGCGGCGTCCATTGCCTTGCGTCCCTGCTGTTCCAGATGCAGGGCAAACTCGACGATGAGGATGGCATTCTTGCACGCCAGGCCCACCAGCACGATGAACCCCACCTTGGTGAAGATGTTGTTGTCACCGCCGATCAGCCACACGCCCACCAGCGCCGACACGATGCACATGGGCACGATCAGGATCACCGCCAGCGGCAGCGACCAGCTTTCGTACAGGGCGGCCAGGATCAGGAACGCCAGCAGCACGCACAGCGGGAAGATCAGCGTGGAACTGCCGCGCGCGAGGATCTCCTGGTACGACAGGTCGGTCCATTCAAACGCAACGCCAGCGGGCAGCTTCTCGCGCGCCAGCGCCTCCATGGCGTCGAGTGCGGTGCTCGAACTCATGCCCGGCATGGCCTGGCCGTTGATGTCGGCCGCAAGATAGCCGTTGTACCGCGTGACCAGGTCCGGGCCCACGCTGTCGTCCACCGTCATCACCGACCCCAGTGGCACCATGCCGCCGGCGGCATTGCGGGTCTTCAGGCCCAGAATCTGCTCCTTGCGGCCCCGGTGCTCCGCATCAGCCTGCACGATCACCTGGTAGCTGCGGCCGAACAGGTTCACATCGTTGACGTACAGCGAACCCAGGTAGATCTGCAGCGCGTCGAACACATTGGCCAGCGGCACGTCGTCGCGCTTGGCCTTCTCGCGGTCGATGTCGGCGCGCACCTGCGGTACGTTCACCAGGTAGTTGCTGAACACGCCCGTCACACCCGGTGTCTGGTTGGCCGCGGCCAGAAACTCCTGCAGCACCCGATTCAGCTCCTGGTAGCCCAGCGAACTGCGGTCCTGGATCTGCATCTTGAAGCCGCCCAGTG
>DATKBK010000345.1:0-12094 GCA_035514045.1 Steroidobacteraceae bacterium
AGATGTCAGCGCGCGCGCGTCGCGCCAGCGCGATGCGATCATGCAGCGCGATGAAGCGATCGTCGCTGCGCGTGAGATAGGCGCGCATGCCCGGCTCGGCGTCGATGATCTTCGCCAGCGCACGGGAAATCGCCAGCACCACGGCCTTTTCCTGCGTCTTGTCCTTGCCTATGGCCCCGGGATCCTTGCCACCATGTCCCGGATCGATGGCTACGATGAGGTCGCGCCCGGCATCCGCTGGCGCGTGCGGGGCTCGCACCGGCTTTGGTGGCTCGGGCGCAGCAGGTGCCGCAGCAGCAGCCACCCGTCCCAGCTCCACGATCAATTGCCGGCCCTCGACGCGCGTGTGGTGCGCCATCCCCTGTTTCAAGTCCAGCACCAGCCGCAGCGTGCCGCCGGGCTGCTGGCCGTCGCGCAATGCGCTCACCGGACCGGCCGGCGCGGGCAGCCGCATGCCTTTGGCCAGGCTGGTGCGGGGCAGGTCGATGACCAGCCGTTCCGGGTCTGACAGCGTGAACACCTTGGGTTGGGAGGGCGCCGCGGACAACTCCAGCACCAGCCGCGCGCCGTCGGCCTGGGGCGCGCTGAGCACCGCCTGACGCAGCAGCGTGGCGGCCGCCAGTGGCGCCGCCACCAGCAGCGCGCAGCATCCCAGCAGGAAGGCATGAGTACGCGGCAACATTGCCGCGTACTCTAGGCTTGAGTTAACTTATTTTCAATGAAAATATGGGGATAGCCGGTATTCATGAACCGGAGTCTGCCTCGACGGCAGCCGCCCAGTCATGACCCGACGGCGTGACAGCAACGAACCGTGCGCGCCGTGCCGTACCCACCGGCTCCAGGTAAAGGCTGGCATCGGGGGCTGGCAGGCCGCCGCCTTCACCGCGATCCGGCCATTCCACCAGCCATAGCCGGCTGCCGGGCAGGTAGTCGGTCAGGCCCAGGGTCCGCAACTCGTCCGGCGAATTCAGACGGTACAGGTCCAGGTGCAGCACCCGCTGCCCCGCCGGCTGGTACTCGGCCACCAGAGAGTAGGTCGGGCTGCGCACCGGGCCGGTCTCGCCCAGCGCCTGGAGGATGCCGCGTGCCAGTGTGGTCTTGCCGGCGCCCAGATCACCATGCAGATAAAGCACCAGCGGTGCCGTCTGCGCGGGGAGCTGGTGCGCCAACCGTGCGCCCAGTACCACTGTGGCCGCCTCATCGGCCAGCGGCAGCCAGCGCGGCCGGATCGCGCTCACGGCAATTGCGCCAGCACAACGCGCAGTTCCTGTGCGACTTCCTGTGCCAGCAGGCCTCGCAGGCCAATCCGCGCGCAATGATCACCGGCCACTGCATGCGCATACACCGCGGCTGCGGTGGCTTCGAAGGGTCGGTCGCATTGCGCGAGGAAGCCGGCCACGGCGCCGGTGAGCACATCGCCCATGCCGGGCACCGACATGCCCGGATTGCCGTGGTCGCAAAGTCGCGGCACGGCGCCGGCCGTGCCGATCAGGGTCCCGGCTCCCTTCAGCACGATCACGCCGCCGCGCCGCTCGCACAGGGCCCGCAGTGCCGCCAACCGGTCCTGTTGGACATCGGCGACCGTCAGTCCCAGCAGCCGCGCGGCTTCGCCCGGATGCGGCGTCAGCACCCAGTCATCCATGTGCTGGACGGTCGAATCGGCGGCGATGAGATTGAGCGCATCGGCATCGGCCACCAGCTGCTGGCCCGGCCGGCGGTGCTCGATCACGGCGCCGAGCGTGCGCGCCGCCCAGACGTCCTGCCCCAGGCCCGGCCCCACCACGATCACATCCGCCTCGGCCATGGCGGCGGCCACATCGGCGCTGTCGTGCAGGGCGCGAAACATCAGCTCCGGCCGCGAGCCGGTCACCGCTGCCAGATGGCCGGGCAGACTGGCCACTGTTACCAGCCCGGCGCCGACGCGCAGCGCCGCTTCGGCTGCCAGCCGCACCGCGCCGGGCATACCCGGTCCGCCGCCCACCACCAGCACCCGACCAAACTGGCCCTTGTGACTCTGCCGCGGCCGCGGCGGCAGCACCTCGGCCAGGCTGTCGTAGGTCAGCCGCCGCAGTGCGGGTTCGATCGGCCCCCGCGGCACCTGCAGGGCGTCGAACCGGATGTCACCGGTGTGTTCCGGCCCCTCCCCCAGGAACAGGCCCTGCTTCAACGCGACGAAGGTGATGGTGGCGGTGGCGCGAACTGCCGGCAGCGCCATGCCACTGTCCGGGTCAAGCCCGGAAGGAAGGTCGAGGGCGAATACGCGCCGGCCCGCGGCATTGATGGCCTCGATGACCTCGCCCAGTCCGGCGCGCAGCGGCCCGCGCGCGCCAATTCCCAGCAGCGCATCCACCACCAGGTCGGCGCGGGCAAGTTCTGCGGCATCGAAGGCGCGCGGCTCGACGCCCACCGCAACGAGGTCGTGCAATGCCTCGCGCGCCTCGCCCCGCAGCGCGGCCGGATCGGCTGCCAGCAGCACCTGCACCTCGAGCCCTGCCTGCTTCGCCAGCCGGGCCAGCACCATGCCATCGCCACCGTTGTTGCCGGGCCCGGCCACCACCGCCAGCGCCCGCGCCAGCGGCCAGCGCTGGCGCAGCGTCGCGAAGGCGGCCGCGCCGGCGCGCTTCATGAGGGTGTAGCCGGGGACTCCGCTGGCCACGGCTGCGGATTCCAGCTGCCGCACCTGCGCTGCCGTGAAGATCTCGCGGGGCAGCAGCATGGGGTGTCAGCCAGGCCGGGCGCGCAGGTTGTCGATCAGTCTGGCTTTGCCCAGGCGCGCGGCGGTGAGAATGACCAGCTCGCGCGTGGCCTGCGCCGGCGCCAGCAGCGTGTCCGCGTCACGGATCTCGAAGTAATCCGGCGCCATCCCCGCAGCCTGCAGCTGCGCCGCACCCCACGCGGCCAGGCCCGCGTGATCGCGATCTCCCGCCTCGATGCGTCCTGTCACTGCACGCAGCGTGGCATGGATGCGCGGCGCCAGCGCCCGCTCGGTATCCGACAGATAGCGGTTGCGCGAACTCATCGCCAGTCCGTCGGGTGCACGCACCGTGGGCGCGCCGATGATCTGCACCGGGATGGCAAGGTCCGCCGTCATGCGACGGATGATCGCCAGCTGCTGGTAGTCCTTCTCGCCGAACACGGCCACGTCCGGCTGCACGATGCCGAACAGCTTGGCCACCACCGTGGCCACACCGTCAAAATGCCCCGGGCGAACGCGGCCGCAGAGGATTCCTGACAGCGACTCAACGCTCACCCGCGTGGCGCTGCCGCCCGCTTCCGGGTAGATCTCGTGGACACCCGGTAGGAACAGCAGATCGCAGTCCGCCTGCTCCAGCAGCTGCTGGTCATCGGTGGGGGTACGCGGATAGCGTTCGTAGTCCTCGCCGGGACCGAACTGCAGCGGGTTGACGAACACGCTGGCAATGACGCGGTCGGCATGCTGGCGGGCAGCCTCGAGCAGGCTCATGTGCCCGTCATGCAGCGAGCCCATGGTGGGCACGAAGCCGACGCGGGCGCCGGCGTTGCGCCAGCCGCGTACTGTCTCGCGCAACGCCACTATGCCCTGCACGATGTTCATCAGGAAAAGCAGTGTTCCGGTGCCGGGTAGTCGCGCTGCTTGACGGCCTGCACGTAGGCCTGCACTGCGGCCTGTGGTGCATCCAGCCCGGCCAGAAAATTGCGCACGAAGCGCGGCTTGCGTCCCGGGGTGATGTCCAGGATGTCGTACAGCACCTGGATCTGTCCGCCGACCTGCGGACCTGCGCCGATGCCGATCACCGGCACCTGCAGACCTTCGGTCACCGCCTGCCCCACCTCGTTCGGCACGCATTCGAGCAGCACGATATCCGCGCCGGCGGATTCCAGGTCACGCGCTTCGCGCAGGATGCGCTCGGCCGCATCCTTGTCGCGCCCCTGCACGCGAAAGCCGCCGGTCTTGTGCACCGATTGCGGCTTCAGGCCCAGGTGCGCGCACACCGCGATGTCGTGCCCGGCCAGCACCTCGACGATGCGCAGTTGCTCGGCACCGCTTTCCAGCTTCACCATGCGCGCCCCGCCTTCCTGCATCAGCCGCACGGAGTTGGACAGTGCCACCTCGGGCGAGGCGTAGCTCATGAATGGCAGGTCGGCCACCAGGAAAGGCCGGTAGGTGCCGCGCGCAACCGCGCGGGTGTGATAGACCATGTCATCAACGGTCACCGGCACGGTGGTGTCGTGGCCCTGGATCACCATCCCGAGCGAATCGCCCACCAGCACCAGGTCGACGCCGGCCTGGTCCAGCAGCACCGCGAAGCTCGCGTCGTAGCAGGTGAGCGCGGCGATGGGCTCGTGCTCCTCGCGCATGCGATTGAGCGTGCTCAGGTTGACCGGCGGGCGGGCCGCATCGCGCAGCTGCAACTGGGTATACATTGCTTACAACCCCCTGTGACGCAGTGGATTGTAGTAGAGCCGGCCGCGCACCGTGCGCCCGATCTGCGCCAGCAACTCCTCGTAATCGGCTTCGTTGCCGAGCAGATCGATATTGGCCGCGTTGACGATCAGCAGCGGGCTGTCGTCATAGGCGTGGAAGAATCGCGCATAGGCCTCGTTCAGACGGGTGAGATAGGCGCGGTCAATCAGGCTCTCGTGCGCGATGCCGCGCCGGGCGATGCGATCGAGCAGCACGTCCACCGGCGCCTGCAGGTACACCACCAGATCAGGCCTTGGCGCATCGATCGCGAGGCGCTCGTGTACCTGGCGATACAGGCCGTACTCCTCGTCGTCGAGGATCATGCGCGCGAACAGGTCATCCTTGGCCAGCAGGTAATCGGACACGCGCACGCTGCCGAACAGGTCCTGCTGGGTGAGCGCGCCCTGCTGCTGGGCGCGCTGGAACAGGAAATACAACTGTGCCGGCAGCGCACCCACGCGCGGATTGCGGTAGAAGCGTTCGAGGAAGGGATTCTCCTCGGCCTGCTCGAGCACCAGCTGGGCATCGAGCGTCGCCGCCAGGCGGCGCGCCAGGCTGGTCTTGCCGACGCCGATCGGGCCTTCGATGGCCAGGTAGCGATGGGGTACCGCAACATTCATGCGGGCAGCACCTCGACGATGCCGGTGTCCATCAGCCCGCGCAGCAGCACTTCAACCCGACCCACGCCGGGCACGGCCAGGGTGGGGGCGATGTCATGCAGCGGGACCAGCACGAAGCCGCGGGCGGCGACGCCCGGATGCGGCACGGTAAGGTCCGGCGATTCGATGCGCTGGGCGCCGAACACCAACAGGTCAAGGTCGAGCGTGCGCGGCCCCGAGCGCTCCGTGCGCACGCGACCAGCGGCCAGTTCGATGCCACGAAGGGCCTCGAGCACTTCCAGCGCAGCCAGTTGGGTCAGCAGGCCGGCCACCGCGTTGATGAAATCCCCCTGCTGCACGGGCCCGACGGGACGCGTGCGATAAAGTCGTGATCGGGCGATGAGCCGGGTGTGCGGCAAAGCGTGCAGCGCCTCGAAGGCGGCGCGCACCCGCGACGCCGAATCCCCCAGGTTGCTGCCGATGCCCACATAGGCCGGCACCCACGACAGCAGGTTTCCGCCCATGGTCTTCAGGATCGGCGGCGACGGCGACGGCGGCGGCGCGGTCGGCCGTCCGGGCCATCGCCCTCGCCTTCCCCGTCGCCGCCCGCACTGCCGCCGGAGCCCCCACCGCGATGGCCGCGCGCGGCCTCCAGGGCAAGCGCCATCTCCATGCGCTGGTCAGGATTGGCCGCCTGCAATGCGGTCCACCATTCCGCCCGCTCTTTCTGCGCCATGCCGACCTCGGCACGCAGCAACAGCAGATCGTATGCGGCGCGGAACCTTGGCTGCTCGATCAGGCGCAGTACGCGGCGGCTGCGCGGATGCTCCAGCTGCGGCTGCAGCGCGAACATGTCGCGCACGCCCAGCGCGAAGCGCCTGGGGATGGTGACGTGCCGCTGTGCCTCGCGCAGCGCTGCGTCGCAGCCATCGAGAATCGTGCCGACGTCGCCCCATAGTTCCTCAGGCTGCTGCTCGATGTACGCCGCGATGGGCCCGTACAGCAGCAGCGTGAACAGGAAGGTGGGCGTCACCGATTTGCCGGCGTGCACGCGCTCGTCGGTATTGGCCAGACCCGCCAGCAGCAATCGCTCCACCGCACTGCCGGGTGAGCGCGCCAGGCTGCGATCGATGCCCGGATAGAGTACTGCCAGCAGGCCACGCCGCCGCAGCACTTCGAACGAGCGGACTCCGTGACCGGTCAGGAACAGCTTCAGGGTCTCGTCGAACAGTCGCGCTGCCGGCACTTCCATCAGCAGGTCGCGCAGCTGCTCCACCGGTGCCTCGGTGCCCGGATCGAGCGCGAAGCCCAACTTGGCCTCGAAGCGCGCCGCACGCAGCATGCGCACCGGATCCTCGCGGTAACGCTGCACCGGGTCGCCGATCAGGCGCAGGCGTCGGGCTTTGATGTCTTCAACCCCGCCCACGTAGTCCCAGAGCGAGAAGTCCTCGATGTTGTAGTAGAGGCCGTTGCAGGTGAAGTCGCGCCGCCAGACGTCTTCTTCGACGCTGCCGTAGGTGTTGTCGCGCAGGATGCGGCCCTGGTCGTCCAGCACCCGATCGCCGTCGTCCTGGGCATCGCGCTCGCGCGCGGCGTCCTCTTCGGCCTCGGACTCGGGGTTGTCTTCGCTGGCGCCCACCTCGAGCAGGATGTCCGGATCGTCCTCGGTCTCCTCGCCCGGCAGCGGCGCGCTGGCAGCGCGGAAAGTCGCCACCTCGATGATGTCGTGCCCGAAAAACACATGCGCCAGGCGGAAGCGCCGGCCAATCAGCCGGCAGTTGCGGAACAGGCGTTTGACCTCTTCGGGCCGGGCGCTGGTCGCCACGTCGAAATCCTTGGGAGTGATCCCCAGCATCAGGTCACGCAGACAGCCGCCCACGAGGAAGGCCTGGTAACCGCCCTCGCGCAGCCGGTAAAGCACCCGCAGGGCATTGGGGGATATCTGGCGCCGCGAGATGGTGTGTTCAGCGCGGGGAATGATTCGCGGCGAGCCTGCCGGCAGGGGGCTGGCGTCGGATTCAGGAGTCAAGAGAGGTTTTTCCGGGCGAAAATGAAAGACTTGAGCGCGGTTCGGGGACGCCTATAATACCGCGCCTTGCCCCCCGGACCCCGGCAAACTGCCACCGGGCAATCCTCCGACCACGCTCCCTTCGTCTAGAGGCCCAGGACATAGCCCTCTCAAGGCTAGTACACCGGTTCGAATCCGGTAGGGAGCGCCACTTCGACCACTTTTGATCTCATGCAAGCTGTTTCCCGCCGGCGACAGCGCTAGGACCATTCCTACCCTTCTTTGCAACCTGCGGACCTGCCGCTCACCCGCTGCTTCGGCCAACCTGTGCCCCGGCCAGACTATTTTCCCCGCCCCCCATTTGGGGAAACAGGAGCACAGCGATGAAAAGACAACTTATTGCAGCCGCCGTGGCTTCGCTGCTGGTTGGCAGTCTGGCGGCAACTGTGCCTGCTTTCGCCCAGGAAACTCTGGGCGAGAAGGTCGACGACGCGACGCTGCTCGCCAAGATCAAGACCAACCTGCTCCGCGCACCGGAAGTGGAAGGCCTGGATGTGAATGTCGACGTGAAGAACGGCGTCGTGACGCTGTCCGGCACGGCGGCCACCACCACCGAACGCGCCAGCGCCGAACGTATCGCGAAGACCTCCGACGGCGTGACGAAGGTCGACAACCGCATCGTTCTGAAGCCAGCGCCCGGCACTGCACCCCCGCCCCCGGCCAACTAGCCGATCTGGGGCTGACACCTTCCGGCCGCTCCTTTGGGCGCGGCCGGTCATTTTTCAGCTGCGCAGTTCCTGCGTGATCTCGGCCAGTACCGAGATGGCGATTTCGGCGGGCGTTCGCGCCCCAATAGCCAGCCCGGCCGGACCGCGGATTCGTGCCCGTCCCGACTCCTGCACGCCAGCTTCGGCCAGGCGCTGCAGGCGCTTTGCATGGGTACGGGTCGAACCCAGCGCACCGATATAAAAGGCCGGCGTCGGCAACACGGCCAGCAGCGCCGGATCGTCGATCTTCGGGTCGTGGGTCAGCAATACCACCGCCGTGCGCTTATCGGGCCGGAGCCGCGCGAAAGCGGACTGCGGCCACTCGTCGATCAAGGTCACGCCGGGAAACCGCTCGGGCCGCAGGAACGCCGTGCGTGGATCGATGAGGCTCACTACATAGCCGGCCGCGCGCGCCATCGTGCATAGCGACTCGCTGATGTGCACGGCGCCCACCACAATCAGGCGCAGGGGCGGATTGTGCGGCGTGATCATCACCTCTTGCGCGCCGCCGCTTGCCAGCTGCACGCGGTCGCTGGCCAATGCCGAACGACCCGCTGCCGCGAGCTCAGGCTCAGTGAGTGCAAGCAGGTCGAGTCCGGCTGCGTCGAGCAGCCTGTGCGGGCCGCCATCCAGCGGGGTAAACAGCGCCACTGCGCGCGCAGCTTGCCGCGCGTCCAGCAGCGCATGCAGCAGGCCGGGACGCAGCACCTGGTCCAGTGCCTCGACCCAGACGCGGATGCGTCCACCGCACGCCAGGCCCACGCTGAGCGCCTGCTCATCACTGACACCGAACTCGAGCAGCCGCGGTGCGCCATCCTGCATCACCTCAGTGGCGGATTCGATCACGGCCACTTCAACGCAGCCGCCGGACACCGAGCCGGCAAACGCACCGGCTTCATTGCAGACCAGCAGGCTGCCGGCGGGGCGCGGCGCCGAGCCCCAGGTCGAAACCACCGTGGCCACGGCAACGCGTTGGCCAGTCTCACGCCAGGCCAGTGCCAGCGCGAGCAGCGCGGCGTCATCGGTTGCAGACAGGTCGGTCATCGCCAGGCGATTGTAGGATAATGCCGGGATTCCGCTGCTGTTTTGCTTTCCGGGAGTACGCCATGATCACGCTGGACGTCAATGGCAATCAGCTTGTGGCCGATGTGGCCGACGACACACCCCTGCTGTGGGTGCTGCGCGATGCACTCAAGCTCACTGGCACAAAATTCGGCTGCGGCATGGCGCAATGCGGCGCCTGCACGGTGCAGATCGACGGCGCGGCCACGCGCAGCTGCACCCTGCTGGTCTCGGCAGCAGCCGGCCGCAAGATCACCACCATCGAGCATGTGGCCACTGACGAGGTGGGCAAGGCGGTGCAGGATGCGTGGATCGCCGAGAGCGTGGCCCAGTGTGGTTACTGCCAGTCAGGCCAGATCATGAGTGCCACCGCGCTGCTGCAACAGAACCGCACCCCCAGCAACGCGCAGATCGATGCCGCCATGACCGGCAACATCTGCCGCTGCGGCACCTATGTGCGCATCCGCGCCGCCATCCACCGCGCCGCTGCGGCGCTGGCTTGATCCGCCAGGGAGAAGCAGCCATGAAGAACCTCATCCGCATTTCCCCGGGCGACACTCGCATCATCAACCCCGCATCCACCGGCGGCGTGAATCGGCGAGACCTGCTCAAGGGCGCGGGCCTCACGCTTGCCGTGGTGAGCACCGGCTCGCTGCTCGGCGCCTGCTCCGACACTCCGGATGCCCAGGCCACGCTGGTACCCAACCAATACCTGCGCATCGGCCCCGACAGCAAGATCACCCTGATCTCGCCCAATACGGAAGTGGGCCAGGGTGCATACACTGGCCTTGCCACGCTGCTGGCCGAAGAGCTCGATGCCGACTGGAGCCAGATCGTCATCGAGGGCGCACCAGCCGATGTGAAGCTCTACGGCAATCCCGCCTTCGGCGGCGCCATGCAGGGCACCGGCGGCAGCACCACCATCAAGGCTTACTGGGAACCCATGCGCAAGGCCGGCGCCAGCGCACGCGCCATGCTCATCGGGGCCGCCGCTGCCCGTTGGGATGTGCCCGCCGCCGAGATCACCATCAGCAAGGGCGTGGTCAGCCATGCCGGCAGCGGCAGGAGCACCATCTTCGGTGAACTGGTGGGCGACGCCTCGAAGCTCGACGTGCCCACCGAGGTGAAGCTGAAGGATCCGCAAGACTTCGTGCTGATCGGCCGCGATACGCCGCGCGTGGATGCGCGCGAGAAGTCCAGCGGCACCGCGCTGTTCACCCAGGATGTGCAACTGCCCGACATGCTGGTGGCCGTGGTGGTGCTGCCGCCGCGCTTCGGCGCCACCGTGAAGAAGTTCGATGCAGCCGCTGCCAGGGCCATGCCCAATGTGGTCAACGTGGTGCAGTTCAAGGGCACCATGCGCGAGGGCGTGGCTGTCCTCGCCACCGACACCTGGTCGGCCAAGAAAGCGCGCGATGCCGTGAAGGTGGAATGGGACGAGACCAATGCCTTCGTGATGGGCTCGGATGCCATCTTCGCCCAGTACAAGGCGCTGGCCGAGAAGCCCGGTCTCGAGGTCCGCAAGGAAGGCGATGCGGCGGCCGCGCTGGCCAATGGGCGTCGCTTCGATGCCACGTACCAATTCCCTTTCCTGGCCCATGCCGCCATGGAGCCGATGAACTGCGTGGTGCAGATCCGCGCGGATGGCTGCGAGGTCTGGAACGCCGAGCAATTCCACACCGGCGACCAAGGCGTGATCGCCAACATGTTGGGGTTGGCGCCGGAGCAGGTGAAGATCAACATGCTTTACTCCGGCGGCAGCTTCGGCCGTCGCGGCAACGCCTTCTCCGATTATCTTGCCGACACCACCGCCATCGCGAGGGCAGATGGCAGCGGCCGGCCGGTGAAGATGGTGTGGATGCGCGAGGATGACATGCGTGGCGGCTTCTACCGTCCCGCCTACCTGCACGCATTGTCGGCCTCGGTGGACAAGGACGGCAGGATCAGCGCCTGGCAGCAGCGCATAGTCGGCCAGTCCATCATAGAGGGCACGCCGCTGGCGGCTCCCGGAGCCGCGTTCGACACCAGTTCGGTGGAGGGCGCGCACAACATGCCCTACGAGATTCCCAACCTGCAGGTGGAATTGCACACCACGAAGCTGGGCGTGCCCATCCTGTGGTGGCGCGCGGTGGGCTCCACGCACACGGCCTATGCAGTCGAGGCTTTCATCGACGAGATCGCGCGTGGCACGAATCAGGACCCGGTGGAACTGCGCCGCAGCCTGCTCGCCAGGCATCCGCGGCATCTGGCGGTGCTCAATCTGGCCGCCGAGAAGGCGAGCTGGAGCACCGAACTGCCCAAAGGCACGGCACGCGGCGTGGCGCTGCACGAAAGCTTCGACAGCGTGGTGGCCGAGATCGTCGAGGTCAGCCAGAAAGGCAATGGCTTCAAGGTCGACCGCGTGGTGTGCGTGGTGGATTGCGGCATCGCCGTGAACCCGAACATCGTGGCCATGCAGATGGAATCTGGCATCGTCTATGGCCTGACGGCCGTGGCCACCGGTCTCATCTCGCTGCAAGACGGCCGCGTGAAGGAATCGAACTTTCACGATCATCCGGTGCTGCGCATCAACCAGATGCCGAAGGTCGAGGTGCACATCGTGCCCTCGGCAAATCCGCCCACCGGTGTGGGTGAACCTGGCACGCCGCCGATCGGCCCCGCCGTAGCCAATGCCATCGCGCAGCTCACGGGCAAGACGGTGCAGGTGCTGCCGTTCAGCAGTTCGGACGTCACCATCGTCTGATCCGCCCGTGGACGCTGGAACACGCCCCGCCCTGCGGCCTCGATTGATTGTAGTCGGCGGCGGATTCGCCGGCTTATGGGCGGTGCGGGCGCTGCGTCGCGCACCGCTCGACATCGTGCTCATCGACCGCCAGAACCACCACACCTTCCAGCCGCTGTTGTACCAGGTGGCCACGGCGGGGCTGGCCGCACCCTCGATCGCCGCGCCGCTGCGCCAGATCCTGCGGCGCCAGCGCAATGTCACGGTGCGGATGGGCGAGGTCGAGCGCATCGACTCGGCGGCACGGGCGGCCATCGTCGATGGACAGGCCCTGCCCTACGACTACCTGCTGCTGGCCGCCGGCGTGTCGCATGCGTACTTTGGTCATGACGACTGGGCCGCAGTGGCACCTGGCTTGAAGACACTGGACGATGCGCTGCGTATCCGCACCCGCATCCTCACGGCATTCGAAAAGGCCGAGGCCAGCAGCAA
>DATKBK010000346.1:0-11088 GCA_035514045.1 Steroidobacteraceae bacterium
AGGCCCACCGCGCCTTCGCCGAAATCCACACCCTCGTACAGCTGCTGCGCCAGGCGCATGGTGCGCTGGGCCGAGAAGCTGAGCTTGCGCGCGGCCTCCTGTTGCAGCGTCGAGGTGGTGAACGGCGGCGACGGGTTGCGGCGGCGCTGCTTGCGGTCGATGGTGTCGACAGTGAGCTGGCCACCGGCCACCTTGTTGAGGGTGGCCTCGGCCTCGCGCGCGGTCTGCTCGTTGGTGAAGCTGAACTGCTCCACCTTCTTGCCGCCGTACTCGATGAGCTTCAGCGGGAAGGTGACCTCGCTGTGCTCACCCTCGGCGTCGATGGTCCAGTATTCCTGCGGCACGAAGGCGTCGATGGCCTCGTCGCGCTCGCAGATCATGCGCAGCGCCGGGCTTTGAACGCGGCCAGCAGAAAGCCCCTGCCGCACTTTCTTCCACAGCAGCGGCGAGAGGTTGAATCCCACCAGGTAGTCGAGCGCACGGCGCGCCTGCTGCGCATTGACCAGGTCCATCGACAGGTCGCGCGGCTGGTCAATGGCGGCGCGGATGGCCTTCTTGGTGATCTCGTAGAACGCCACGCGATGCACGGTCTTGCCCTTGAGCTCGCCGCGTTCATTCAGCAGCTCGTGCAGATGCCAGGAAATGGCTTCGCCCTCGCGATCAGGGTCGGTCGCAAGATAGAGCGAGCTGGCCTTGCGCAGCGATTTGGAGATCGCCTCGACGTGCTTCTCGTTGCGCTCGATGATGCGGTACTTCATCTGGAAGTCGTGCTCGGTATCGACCGCGCCTTCCTTGGGGATGAGATCGCGCACGTGGCCATAGGAGGCCAGCACCTCGAAATCCTTGCCCAGGTACTTCTTGATGGTCTTGGCCTTGGCGGGCGATTCGACGATGACGAGATTCTCTGCCATCAGAACAGGGCGGTGCCGTGGCACCCCTCGATGTGCAGGGCGCGCGCGGCGCTCAATGCGTGGTGCTCGATTCGGCGTCGAAAACCAGCGTTTCCATCCGCGCGCAGGCGGCTTCCTGACCGGGCTGGCTGGACAGCACCATCAATGCCACCCAGCGCACCTGCTCCTGAGAGAGGTCTTCGATGTCCAGCGCCAGCAGCCGGTCGATCACCAGCTCGCGCTGCGCGGGCAGCAGGATCTCGGCGGCCTCGAGCGTGAGCAGCATGCCGCGGCACTCGGCCGACAGGCGCAGCAGTTCCTGCGGGGAGTACAACCGCAGTGCGGGCGTGGGCCGCGGCGACGCCATGCCTTCGCCGTCAATGACGGCCATGGGCACGTGCTGGCGCAGACCTGCCAGGTCCGCCAGCCAGTCCAGCGCCCGCTCCACATTGGCCTCGCCGAAGCCGGCACTGGCCAGATGACGGGCCAAGGCCTCGCGCTCGGGGACCTCAGGGGCCTCGTCGAACATGTAGCGGTCGAAGACGTACAGGAGGATGTCGAGAACGGTGCCGTTCATTATTTATAGGATGCGGTTGTAGAGTGCCCCGGGCCCTGCCTCGACCCTGCCTTCAAGTTCGAGAATCAGCATCATGGAGGCCACCGCGCCTGCCGCAAGGCCGGTACGGTCGACCAGATCGTCGATGCTGGCTGGCTCGAAGCCGAGCGCATCTAACAGCATTTCGTAATCCTTGTCCAACCGCAGGGGCGCCGATTCATCGTCCGTTGAGGTGGCAACCCTATGATCTGGAAAGGAAAGTTGCGTTGGTGAACAACCCTCTTCGGCGAGGATATCGGTGGCACCCCGCACCAGCCGGGCGCCGCTGCGGATCAGGGCGTTGCAGCCGGCGGCCAGCGGATTGAGGGGCGAGCCCGGTATGGCGAACACTTCGCGCCCCTGGTCTGCGGCGTGATTGGCAGTGATCAGCGAGCCGCTGCCGGCCGCGGCCTCGACCACCACCACACCGCGGGAGAGCCCCGAGATGATGCGGTTGCGGCGCGGAAAATGATGCGCCCGCGGTCCGGTGCCGGGCGGGAACTCCGACACCAGCGCACCCTGCCGGGCGATGCGTTCGAACAGCGCGCGGTGCTGGCGCGGATAGCAGCTGTCGAGGCCCGTGCCGCAGACCGCGATGGTGATGCCGCCGGCATCCAGCGCCGCCTCGTGGGCGGCCGCGTCGATGCCGCGCGCCAGGCCGCTGGTGATGGCGAACCCCGCCGCGACCAGGTCGCGCGCAATCTGGCCGGCGATGCGCCGACCGGCGGCGGTGGGCGCCCGGCTGCCGACGATGGCCAGCTGGGGCCGGCCCAGCAGCGCGGCATCACCCAGCACGAACAGCTCCGGCGGCGCAACGTGCACCGCAGCCAGCTGCGGCGGATAGAGCGCATCGCCCGGCTGCAGCCGCTGCGCGCCGGATGCGGCCAGCCATGCCGCGTGGCAGTTGCGCTCGTCCATATCCAACCAAGGATAGAAAGCAAAAGGCCCGCATGGAGCGGGCCTTTCTGCGGCAAGCGCCGGGAAATGGCGCCTGCGTCAGCTTGACTGGGTAACGCGTTAAGGCGTGCGCACCAGATCCAGAACCGCCACCGGCATGGTGGTCTCGAGCACCAGGCCGTAGCTCATCTGCTCGTAAGTCTTGAACACCAGCACCGACCCGGCGCGATCGTTGGGCAGCCTCACCGTGCCCTTGCACAGCGACAGGCCCGAGCGGCGGCAGGAGCCATCGCGCACCTCGCCGCCGTCGCGGTCGATGGCCAGCACATGTCCGACGCCCAGCCCATGCGAGGCACCACGGTTCAGCGCCACAACCTGGAACTGGCCGATCAGCGACACGCCATCGACCACCGCGATGATGCGGCCGTCGATCTGGCTGGTGGGGGCGTGGGGGATGATGTCCGAGGCCATCATGGTGGTGTCTTCGGCCAGCAGCACGTCGCCGGCGGCCGTCTCGCGCGCCGAGCTGAGCACTGTGGCGCGGGTGAGTTCGGCTACGGCATCGACCCGGGCCACGCCGGCGAAGACACCCATGTAGCCCAGCACGCGGCCATCGTCCGGATCCTTCAGCTCGTCGCCGATGCGCACGATGTTGTAGCGGCCGGGACCGTGGTCAGTCATGTCCTTCACGAACAGGTCACTGCCCACCCCGCCGATCAGGTGGCGGTCGCGCAGCGCGGCTACGCGCGGAGCGCCATCCAGCTCCTCGCGGGTGAGCAGGCTGGGCTTGCCCAGGAAGGCAGCAATGGACGCGTAGGGAATGGTGGGGATGGCGCCGCCTTCGAGCGGGCTGCTGCGCACCAGCGGCTGCACGCGAACGGCGTCGCCGCGCGCCAGCGTGACCTGCGGGGAGCCGTCGGCGCCGTAGGCGAGTGTCAGCACATCGCCGGGATAGATGAGGTGCGGGTTCTGCACGGTGGGGTTCACGTGCCAGATCTCGGGCCACAGCCACGGATCGCGCAGGAACATGGAAGAGATGTCCCACAGGGTGTCGCCGCGCTGCACGGTGTAGCTCAGCGGGGCGTTGGCGTTCATGACCGGGCGGGGCGTTGTGGGCGCGGCTGCCGGGGCGGGCGACGACCCCATGGTGGCCTCGCGCGCCAGGGCGGCCTCGATCGCGTTCTGCTGCTGGATGGGAGCAGTGGTGGCGACCGGGGTGCGGGTGGGCGCAGGGGTCGCCGAAGCGGGGGTCTGGCTGCTGGTCTGGCAGCCGCTGGCAAAGGTCAGCACCGCCAAGCCTGACAGCAGTCCGCTCAAGCGGCCTGTTGAACGCTTAAGTGCTTGATTGGAAACCATTTTCACTCCCTTGCCCGCATTATGTTACACCACTTGAGGGTGCAAAGCGCCCCTTGACGCGCACTGTTATAAACTCTTTGGACGGCCTCTTGCCTGACGCTCGCACAGGTTTGCGGACTGCATCACGCGACCCGCTGGATTTGCCAGCAAGCGGACGCATATAGAAGCGACATTAGCAGCATTTTCGAGCCCCGGAGACACCCATGGCCCGCCTCACCATCCTTGAATATCCGGATCCGCGGCTGCGGACGGTAGCGGCGCGGGTGGCGCATTTCGATGCGGCGCTGAAGCAGCAGGTCGCCGACATGCTCGAGACCATGTATGCCGCGCCGGGCATCGGACTGGCCGCCACCCAGGTCGACTGGCACCACCAGCTGATCGTCATCGACATCAGCGAGGAGCACAACGACCCGCGGGTGTTCATCAATCCCGAGATCCTCCAAAAGGAAGGCCGCGCCACGGGCGAGGAAGGCTGCCTGTCGGTGCCGGGCATTTTCGATGATGTGCCGCGTGCCGAGCGCGTGCGGGCGCGGTACCAGGATGCCGATGGCGCCACTCATGAGACCGAGCTCACCGGGCTGCTGGCGGTCTGCCTGCAGCACGAGATGGACCACCTGAACGGCAAGCTGTTCGTCGATTACCTGTCGGAGCTGAAACGCCAGCGCATCCGCCGCAAGCTCGACAAGGAGCGGCGCGAACGCGGTTCGGCGGCGCGCGGGTCGCAGTCGGCGCAGCAGGCAAGACTCTAGCCGTCCATCCCATGAAACTGCGTGTGGCGTTCGCGGGCACGCCTGCCTTTGCCGTGCCGGCGCTGCGCGCCCTGGCCGCGGCACATGAGGCAGTCGGTGCCCTCACCCAGCCGGATCGTCCGGCCGGGCGTGGTCGTGCGCTGTCGGCCAGCGCTGTGAAACAGGCTGCGTTGGCGCTGGGCCTGCCGGTGGCGCAGCCGGAGCGCCTGCGCGGCGATGCGGCGGGTCTGCGAGCCACGCTCGACCTGCTGTCGGCGTGGCGGCCGGATGTGCTGGTGGTGGTGGCATATGGACTGATCCTGCCGCGAGCGCTGCTGGAAATGCCGCGCCTGGGATGCCTGAACATCCACGCCTCGCTGCTGCCGCGCTGGCGTGGCGCGGCACCGATCCAGCGCGCCATCCTGGCCGGCGATACCGAAACGGGCGTGTCGATCATGCAGATGGATGAAGGGCTGGATACCGGCGGCGTGCTGTGCGCGGCACGGCTGGCGATCGGTGCCGAATGCACGGCGGCCCGGTTGCACGATGAACTGGCGGCGCTGGGCGCGGCGCAGATCCTGGTGGCGATCGATGGCGCGGCGCGCGGCACCCTGGTGGCGCAGCCACAGCCGACCGAGGGCGTGACCCATGCCGGGAAACTCTCGCGCGCCGAGGCGCGCATCGACTGGACGCAGGGCGCGGTGCAGATCGATCGCCAGGTGCGTGCATTCAATCCCTGGCCCACGGCCGAAACCACCCTCGATGCGCAACCGGTGAAACTCTGGCGCAGTCGCGCGCCGACGCGGCCGGCTCCGACGGGCGCGACACCCGGCACGCTGCTGGGCCTGGCTGGCGACGCGCTGGAGATCGCCTGTGGCACCGGAGTGCTGCAGGTGATGGAGCTCCAGCGCGCCGGCCGCAAGGCGGTGGCGGCGCGCGATTTCCTCAACGCGGTCGATGCGCGCGACGGCCGCGCGGCGGTGTTCCAGTGAGTGCGCTGCGCGATGCGAGTGATGGCCCGGCGCCCGGGAAGCCGCCGCGGGAGGGTGTGGCGCCCGGTGCCGCCGTGCTGGCGCTGGCAGCGCAGGCGCTGCGCTTCGTGGTGCGGGAGGGTGGCTGTACGGCAGAGGCAGCATTGCAGCAGCTGGCCATCGACCCGGCCGACCGCGCCGCCGTGCGCGCCATCCACACCGGCACCCTGCGCTGGTACCTGCGCCTTGCGCCGGTCCTCGACGCACTGCTGAAGCCTGGCCAGCGCATGCCGCAGGAAGTGGCGGCCGTGCTCGTCGTGGCCCTGCACCAGATCGAATACTCGCGCGCGCCTGCGGCCAGCGTGGTCAACATTGCCGTCGACGCGGTGCGTGTGCTGGACCGCGCAAATGCCAGCGGGTTCGTCAATGCACTGCTGCGTCGTTTCCTGCGCGAGCGCGCCGCGCTGCTGGCCCACATCGATCGCAGCGAACCGGCGCGGCTGGCGCATCCGCGCTGGCTGCTCAAGGCACTGCGCGATGCATGGCCGCAGCAGGCCGAACAGATCCTCGCCGCCAACAACGAATCCCCGCCGATGACGCTGCGCGTGAACCTGGCGCGCGGCACGCGTGAGGCTGCGCTCGAGCGGCTGGTTGCCGCCGGCATCGAAGCCGAGCCTGGCGCCGGAGAAGCAAGCCTCGTGCTCGCGCGGCCAGCCGACGTGCATGCATTGCCCGGCTTCGCCGCAGGATTGATCAGCGTGCAGGATGCCGGCGCGCAGCGCGCGGCGGAGCTGCTCGACGCGCAGCCCGGCGATCGGGTACTGGATGCCTGCGCCGCGCCGGGTGGCAAGACCGGGCACATCCTCGAGCGTTGCCCAGGCGAGCTTGACCTCACCGCGATCGACAACGACCCGGCGCGCCTGACGCGCGTGCACGAGAACCTGCAGCGGCTGGGTCTTGCGGCCCGGCTCATTGCCGCCGATTTGGTAGCACCCGAGTGGTGGGACGGACGACCCTTCGACCGCATCCTGCTCGATGCGCCTTGCTCGGGCACCGGCGTGATCCGCCGCCATCCGGACATCAAGCTGCTGCGCCGGGCCGAGGACATCCCCGCCTTTGCGGTCACCCAGCTGGCGCTGCTGACCCGCTGCGCGCAGCTGCTGAAGGCGGGCGGGCGGCTGGTCTATGCCACCTGCTCGCTGCTGCCGGCCGAGAACCAGGAAGTGGTGGCGCGCTTTCTTGCGCAGCATGCCGAGTTCACCCGGCTGGGGCCGGACGTGATCATGGCGCCCGCGCCGCGCGAGGCCGGCGCTGCCACGCTCACGGACGGCTTCTACTATGCTTGCCTGAAGAAGGGGGGCGAAAGCGCATGAGCCCGCGGTCCGCATTGTTCGCGTTGCTGCTGCTGCCACTGGTGGCGGCAGAGCCGGCGCGGGCCGCGGATCCGAAGGTGGAATCGGCCTGGGTCAATGTGCGCGGCGCGGTGTTCGAAGTGAACGCGCGCACTGTGTTTCCTGCCGACGAGCGGGTGCGCACGGCACTTGAAGCCGGCGTCACCATCGACTTCGACCTGCAGGCCGTGGTGGAAAAGAAAAATCGCTACTGGCTCAACACCACGCTGGTGGACGTGATCCTGCGGCGCTCGCTGGCCTGGAACGCGCTGGCCCAGCGCTACCTGCTGAAGGATGAGCACAGCGGCCAGCAGCGTTCCTTCCTCACGCTGGAAGAGGCACTCGTCGCAGCGGGCGAGGTGGTGGACTGGCCGGTGGTGGTGGAACCGCAGCTGGACCCGCAAGCCACCTACAGCATCCGCGTGCGCGCGGGCTACCGGCGCGGGCGACTGCCCGCGTCGTTGAGCGTGCTGATGCCCTGGTCCGATGGCTGGAACCGTCGCAGCAAGTGGTACAAATGGACACTGCCCCGCTGAAGCGCTGGCGGGGTTACCTGTTCATCGCGCTGGGCACGGTGCTGGTGCTGGGCATCCTGTTCGTGTTCTCGCGTACGGTCGAGTACTCCGCCAAGTACGGCCCCTGGCGCGATCCCATCCTGATCATCAGTTCCGTCGGCGTGGTGCTGCTGGCGGGCCTGCTGACATGGCGCGTGTATGTGCTGGTGCGCGACTATCGCGCGCACGTGCCGGGCTCGCGCCTGGCCGCGCGCATGGTGGGGATATTCAGTGCGCTGGCGGTGGTGCCCCTGCTGGTGGTGTACCTGTTCGCGCTGTCATTCCTGACTCGCGGCATCGACACCTGGTTCACCAAGAGTCTCGGGCGTGGCCTTGTCGATGCGGTTGCACTGGCGAGGTCCACCCTGGATCAACGCGAGCAGGAGCAGGGGCACGTCACCGATGATCTGGCAGCCGCGCTGGCCGGCCGCTCGGGTGCTGACCTCCTGGCGACGCTGGAGGCAGCGCGGATCGCTGCAGGGGCGCGCGAGCTCAGCGTGATGGATCGCAAGGGCGAGGTGCTGGCGGCGAGTCCGGCCGCCCCCATCGGGGCGCCGGCCGACAAGCTCATTGCAGACGAGATACTGCCGCGACTGCAGTCAGGGCAGTCCTGGTCCGCCAAGGTTCCCGATGTCGCAAACCAAAACCAATGGGTGATCTCGACCGCCGCGTCCGTTCCGGATACCGGGGGCGACTGGCAGCGGTTTGTGCTGATGCAGCGCGAGCTGCCACCAGAGCAGTCCGACTTTGCCAATGCAGTGCTGCTGACCAACAACGCCTATCAGGACACGCGGGAGCAAAGCGGCACGCTCAAATACATCTTCAGCCTCACGCTGACGCTGGTGCTGCTGCTGGCCATGCTGTCGGCAATCTTCCTCGCCATACGCGCCGCAGCCCGGCTCACGCGCCCGGTGCACGATCTCATTGAAGGCACCCGCGCGGTGGGCAAGGGCGACTTCGCGACGCGCCTGGCGCTGCCCTCGCGCGACGAGATGGGCTACCTCGTGCACTCGTTCAACGACATGACCAAGCGCCTGCGCCGCGCCAGCGAGGAAGCGAGCCGAAGTCGCGCCCAGGTCGAGGCCGAACGCGAGCGGCTGGCCGTGATCCTGGCCGGCCTGTCCACCGGCGTGATCGTGATCGACACCGCGCATCGCATCGTGCTGGCCAATGCCGCCGCGGATGCCATCCTTGGCACGCCGATGGAGCGGTGCCTGGGCATCGAGCTCGACGCGCTCGACGACGACGCGCCACCGCTGGCCTCATTCGCGGAGCAGGTGACGCGGCTGCTCGATGCCGGCGGCGCCGACTGGCAGGAAGAATTCCTGCTGCCGCTGGAACGGGTGGTGCGCTGCGCCTGTGCGCCGCTGGTCCAGCCGGCGGGCGGCGAGGCCGGCTTCGTGCTGGTGTTCGACGACATCACCCATATGCAGAAGACCCAGCGCGATGCCGCCTGGGGCGAGGTGGCGCGCCGGCTGGCGCACGAGATCAAGAACCCGCTCACACCGATCCAGCTCGCCGCCGAACGCCTGCGCCGCCGCCTCGCCGGCAAACTCGAGGGCGAGGACATCGAGCTGCTGGAGCGCGCCACGCATACCATCGTGCAGCAGGTGGAATCCCTCAAGGGCATGGTCAATGCCTTCAGCGAATACGCCCGCGCACCGGAGCTGAAGCTGGCGCCGGTGGATCTGAACGCGCTGGTGGCCGAGGCGGCCGAGCTGTACCGCGCGCAGGAGACGCTGGCCTCCATCGAGGTGGAAATCGACCGCACATTGCCGCCCGTGTGGGCCGATCGGGGTCGCCTGCGACAGGTGCTCAACAACCTGATCACCAATGCGCTGGAGGCCCTGGATGGGGTCTCCGGGCCCCGCATCGTTGTCTCCACCCAACACAATGCTGGACCGGAGGGCGGTTCTGCGGTCATCATGGTGGCTGACAACGGTCATGGATTCGACAAAGAAATGCTCGCGCGTGTGTTTGAGCCATACGTGACGGGCAAACCCAGGGGGACGGGCCTGGGGCTCGCCATCGTGAAAAAGATCGCCGATGAACACGGCGGTAGCATCGAGGCGAACAACCGGCCTGCAGGCGGCGCGTTCGTGCGCGTCATATTGCCGCTGGCGGCGCGCGAAGATGCAGCGTCACCGGCACGAGGTATCGCATGAGCACCGGCAAGATCCTGGTCGTCGACGACGAAGCCGACATTCGCGTGTTGCTCAAGGAAATCCTCTCCGACGAAGGCTACGACGTGGACGTTGCCGCCAACGCCGGCCAGGCCCGCGCCTCGCGTGCGCGCGTGCCCCCCGACCTGGTGCTGCTCGACATCTGGATGCCGGATACCGACGGCATCACGCTGCTGCGCGAATGGTCCAGCTCCACGGCCGAAGATTGCCCGGTGGTGATGATGTCCGGTCATGGCACGGTCGAGACCGCGGTCGAGGCCACGCGCCTGGGCGCCTTTGATTTCGTCGAGAAGCCACTGTCGCTGGCCAAGCTGCTGCGCACGGTGGAGCGCGCGCTCGATGCCGGCAAACGCCGCCGCATCGCCGGCCGACCGCAGGTGGCATCGCTGCTGGCGACTTTCGGCAAGAGCCGCGTCGCGCAGCAGCTGCGCGAGGAGCTCACCCGGGTTGCCACGCTCAATGCCGCCTTGCTGCTGGTGGGCGAGCCCGGCAGCGGGCGCGAGGCGCTGGCGCGCTTCATCCATGAAACCGGTCCGCGCGGCGGGCGCGGCTTCGTCAGCCTGGTCGCCAGTGCCGTGCCCGAAGACTCCGCCGAGCCCTTCCTGTTCGGTACGGTTACACCGGGCGGCGAAGTCACCCCGGGCCTGCTCGACCAGTCCCTCGGCGGCACGCTGTTCATCCAGGAAGTCGAGGATCTGGCGCCGCGCGTGCAGCGGCTGTTGCTGGGCGTGATCGAGACCGGAAGCTTCCATCGCACCGGCACCGACCTGGGCCAGAGTGTCTCATTCAATGCGCGCCTGATCGCCACCGCGCAGCCCGGGATCGAAAATCGCGCCGGCACCGAGTCGGGCCTGCGCCGCGACCTGCTGGCACACCTGTCAGGTGTGCTGGTGCGCGCGCCGCCGCTGCGCGAATACGCCGAGGACGTGCCCGACCTGCTGCGCTTCTATGTCGAGCGCATCGCCGATACCGAGAAGCTGCCGCTGCGCCGGTTCTCGGTGGCAGCGCAGAATCGCCTGCGCAACTACCCCTGGCCCGGCAACCTGCGCGAGCTGCGCAGCCTGGTGCGCCGCATGCTGGCCCGGGGCGGCACCGAGGACATCGCACTCGACGAGATCGAGAACGAGCTGGCCGCGCACTCGCCGCCCAACGAGCCGCTGGTCAAACAGGATCTGCTGGCCCTGCCGCTGCGCGAGGCACGCGAGCAGTTCGAGCGTGCCTACCTCCAGCAGCAGCTGTTGCTGTGCAATGGCAAGGTGGGCCAGCTGGCCAAGCGCGTCGGGATGGAGCGCACGCACCTTTATCGGAAGCTGCGCTCGCTGGGCGTGGAGTTCAGGCCGTCGGTCGAAGAGTAGCCCTAGACGTTGGCCTCGAGCGCGGCGATGCGCTCTTCCAGCGGCGGATGGCTCATGAACAGCCGCTTGATGCCGCTGGCCTTGTGGCCGCTGATGCCGAACGCGGCAAGGTTGGCCGGCAGCGCCTGCGGCTCGTGCTGGCGGCGCAGTGCCTGCAGCGCGCCGATC
>DATKBK010000347.1:0-2593 GCA_035514045.1 Steroidobacteraceae bacterium
GGCTTTCCAGACCACAGGCCAGCTGCAGCAGGAAGAGGTAGGCCTCGGTACCGGCGTGGCGTTCGTAGCCATCGGCATCGGCCAGGGCAGGTGAGGGCTGCTCGTCCACCGGCAGCATGGCAATGCGCACCTCACGCAGACAGGTGCCCAGCACGCAGGCGCCGGGCAGCAGGGCGGTCGGCGCGCCATCCGCGCTCCGGCGGTTGAGAACGATGAGTTCGGCCAGCGCCATGCTGTCCAGCGTAGTCAGGCCGCTCGCGGCAATTGTCATCGGGGCGTCACCACGGCGCCGCGTTGCGCCTCCCGCTGTGCCGTGCGCCTTTGAAATGAGAACCCTTCTCAACTTCACGCCGAAACGCTTTCCAGCGGGAACTGTCGCTCGCGCCAACCGTGTTCCGAAGTGGGTAACACCGCGCACCACCGGCGCGCAGTTCGTGATGCCGCTGAAGCCGCGGGCTTGCAGACGCGCTTCTGCAGGTGGCATGTGACTTGCTTAGTCCAGAACCAGGCCCTCACAGGCAGGCATCTGGGACAACGGCGTCCTGATGCGTCACGTGTTGCACGTGGCGCGGCAGGGCGCCGTTTCTTTTTCTGGGAGTCGCAGCAGAGTTGGCAGACAAGGTTGCAGGCGAACAGCCCAAAGCGCCGATCGTGATCGTCGGCGCCGGCCCGGTGGGCGTGCGCGCCGCGGCCGAACTGCTGCGGCGCTGTCCCGACCGCCAGATCGTGCTCTATGGCGAGGAAGATTCCGAGCCCTATGACCGGGTGCAGCTGTCTTCCTTCCTGATGGGCGATGTGCGGGAGGAGGCTCTGTTCCACGGCATGCGCCTGCCGCCCGCACCGCAGCTGACGCGACGACTTGGTCTGCGCGTGACGGCCATCGACCGCGCGCAGCGCATCGTGCGCGATTCACGTGGCGACCAGCAGGCCTATGGCACGCTGATCCTGGCCACCGGCTCCTCGCCGCATGTGCCAGACGTGCCGGGCATTGCGCTGCCGGGCGTATTGCGCTTCCGCGACTGGCGCGACACGCAGCAGCTGTGCGCGCGCCGTTTGCGTAGTCGCCGCGCGGTGGTGCTGGGTGGCGGACTGCTGGGCCTCGAGGCCGCGCGCGCCATGCGCCGCTTCAACACCGAAATCGTCGTGATCGAGCACAACCCGCAGCTGATGTGCCGCCAGCTTGATGCCATCGCGGGGCAGGCGCTGCGGCATCACGTGGAGGCGCTGGGCATCCGCGTGGTGCTGGGCGATGCCGTCAAGCGCGTGTGCGGTCACGACGCCGTGGCAGGCGTGGCCCTGCAATCCGGCACCACCATCGACTGCGACACCATCGTCCTGGCCACGGGCATCCGCTGCAACATCGGGCTGGCATTGCAGTCGGGCATTGCGGTGGGCCGTGGCATCCGCGTGGATGATGAGCTGCGCACTGCCGATCCAGATGTCCACGCCATCGGTGAATGCGCCGAACATCGCGGCCTGGTGCACGGACTGGTCGGCCCCGGCCTCGAGCAGGCCGCAGTGGTTGCGGGTGTGATCGCTGGCACGGGCGTGCGCTACACCGGTTCGATTGCGGCCACCAATCTCAAGGTGGCCGGGCTGCCGGTGTTCAGCGTCGGCCGCCTG
Organism: Steroidobacteraceae bacterium; assembly: GCA_035514045.1. Classification (GTDB taxonomy): domain Bacteria; phylum Pseudomonadota; class Gammaproteobacteria; order Steroidobacterales; family Steroidobacteraceae; genus ZC4RG30. Next base: position 1,624 of record DATKBK010000347.1, read on the forward strand.
GCCGAGAACGACATCCCGCCGAACAGCCGCCGGCACGCGTGGCGCAACGGCAAGGGAGCCGTGACCAGTCTGGTGACGCAGCGCGGCCGGCTGATCGGCGCCTGCGGCGTCGGCACGCTGCAGGAATTCCAGCCGCTGCGCGAAGCGGTGGAGCATGCGCGGCGCGTGAACTACTGGCGCCTGCGACGCTATTCCACTCTGGGTCGCCTGTGGCCGGAGCGTGACGATGAGGACATCGCCGCCTGGCCCGCCGAGGCCGTAGTGTGCAGCTGCGCCGCCGTCACCCGCGGCGCTCTGAGCCGCGCGGTGGCGGGGGGCTGTCGCTCGCTCGAGGCCATCGGCGAGAGCACCCTCGCAGCTACAGCATGTGGCTCGTGCCGGCCGCTGGTGCTGCGGCTGCTTGCCAGCGGCAAGGCGGTGCCGGCGGTGCGCGGCGCGCCGCTGCTGGCGGGTGCGGCAGTGCTGGCGCTGCTCGTTGCCCTTGGCGCAGTGCTGGGCGGCAACCTGCCGGATCCGGATTCGGTGCAGGGAACCAAGCTGGCGTTCTGGCGCGATGCCGACTTCAAGCAGATCAGCGGCTACAGCCTGGTGGCTGCGGTGCTGCTGTCGCTGGTGATCACCTGGCGCAAGCGGGCGCGCAGCGCGCGTGCCGGCGACACCGCACTGTGGCGTCTGGCGCATGTGGGCCTGGCGGTGCTTGCAGGCGTCACGTTGCTGGCGCATACGGGCGGTCGCATCGGCGTCAACTTGAATCTCGCGCTGGCCGTGACCTTCCTCGTCGCGCTGGTGCTCGGCGCCATCTCCGCGCTGGCAGTGGCCCGCGAGCATCAGGGTGTGCCCGCCGTGCGCGTGCGCCGACGCACGACCCGGGTGCACCTGGTCCTCACCTGGCCACTGCCGGCACTGCTGGTGGCGCACATCGTCAAGGCGTACTTCTTCTAACGCCATGGCCAGCGGCAACCAGCAACTG
>DATKBK010000348.1:0-5384 GCA_035514045.1 Steroidobacteraceae bacterium
CGAGGTGTGCATCTTCCTGGTGCATCTTTCGATCAAGTACCGCCACCGGCAGTACCAGCTGCGCTATCTGCACGAGCTGGTGGAGAAGGCCACCAAGCCGGTGATCGTGGCCGGGGATTTCAACACCTTCTGGGGCACGCATGAGCTGTACCTGTTCATGCGCGCGGCAGGACTTCGCAGTGCCAATGCGCCTGGGCTGGCAACTTATCCGGCCCATGCGCCGCGCACCGAGCTGGACTTCGTGCTGGTGAGTGAGCGCATCGAGGTGACCGATTTCCGCGTGCCGGATGTACGCCTGTCGGATCACCGGCCGCTGGTATGCGATTTTCACGTGCGAGCGGAGGGGCCGGCATGAACGAGAACGCCTGGAACTACCGGCAGGAGTCCGACGGCATCGGCATCCTTACCCTCGACGTGCCGGGGAAATCGGCCAACACGCTTTCCGGCGCGGTGCTGCAGGAACTCGGGCAGGTGCTCGAGGGCATCGAGCGGACGCCGCCACGGGGGCTGTTGATCAGATCCGGCAAGGCCAGCGGTTTCATCGCCGGCGCCGACATCAACGAGTTCAGCAGTTTCGGGTCTGAGGCCGGGGCGCTGGCCGCCATCCAGCGTGGCCAGCAGCTATGCGACCGTATCGAGTCCCTGCCCTGTCCGTCGGTCGTGGTGATCCAGGGCTTCGCGCTGGGCGGCGGCATGGAGCTGGCGCTGGCCTGCAACTATCGCGTGGGTGTGGATGATGGCCGGCTGGCGCTGGGCCTGCCCGAAGTGCAACTGGGTATCCATCCCGGTTTTGGCGGCAGCGTGCGTTCGGTGCGGCTGATCGGCGTGCGCCGCGCGATGGACATGATGCTCACCGGCAAGACCATCCGTGGCGACAAGGCGCTCAGGAGTGGGCTGGTTGATGCGCTCGTGCCGGCCGACCAGGCTGAGAGTACCGCCCGCGACCTGTTGCTGCGCAAACCGCCGCGGCAGCGTCCGCCCCTGGTGGAGCGAGCGCTGTCCTGGCCGGTGATGCGCTCCTTCATCGCCCCTGCCCTGATCCGCCAGGTGGCTGCGCGGGCGCGCCGTGAACACTATCCGGCGCCCTACGCCATCGTCGACCTGTGGGCCCGGCACGGCGCGCGCGGGCGCGCGGCGTTCGAGGCTGAGGCCCGGTCCATTGCCGCGCTGTTTGGCGATCCGACCGCGCGCAACCTCATCCGTGTTTTCCAGTTGCAGGACCGACTGAAGGCCCTTGGTGCGCAGGCCGGCGCCACCGGGCCGAAGATCCGGCACGTGCATGTAGTGGGCGCCGGCCTGATGGGTGGTGACATCGCTGCCTGGTGTGCGCTGCGCGGCTTCACCGTGAGCCTGCAGGATCGCGGCCTGCAGTACATCGAACCGGCACTGCAGCGGGCGGCTGAACTGTTTGCCAAGCGCGCGCACGGCGAAGCCGGACGCGCCGAAGCTGCCGCGCGCCTGGTGGCCGACGCAGAGGGCGCGCGCGTACCCGACGCGGACCTGGTGATCGAGGCAATCTTCGAGAACCTGGACGCCAAGCGCGCGCTGTATGCCAGCCTGTTGCCGCGCATGAAGCCCGAGGCTGTGCTGGCTACCAATACCTCGAGCCTGGTGCTGGAATCGCTGACCGGTGGGCTGGCTGATGCCAGCCGCTTCGTCGGCCTGCATTTCTTCAACCCGGTGGCGCAGATGCCGCTGGTGGAGGTCATCGAGGGACCCGTCACCAGCGCGCAGACCCTGGCCATGGCCGCAGGATTCGTGCGGCGGCTCGACAAACTGCCCCTGCCCTGCCGCAGCGCGCCGGGCTTCCTCGTCAACCGCGTGCTGATCCCCTACATGCAGGAGGCGATGATCGCGGTGGAGCAAGGTGTGGCGCCCGAGGTGGTGGATGCCGCGGCGACGCGCTTCGGCATGCCCATGGGCCCGATCGAACTGGCTGATGTGGTGGGCCTCGATGTGTGCCGGCATGTGGGAGAGATCATCGGCACGGCAATCGGCCGGCTGCCACCGCTGCCGCTCAAGCGCATCGAGTCGCTGGTGGCAGGCGGCCAGCTTGGCCGCAAGAGCGGCCAGGGCTATTACCGCTGGGTGGATGGCAAGCCGGTAAAGCAGGCGGTGGATGAATCCGCCGTGCCGGCCGAGTTGACCGACCGGCTGATGCTCACGTTTGCCAACGAGAGCATCGCCTGCCTGCGCCAGGGAATCGTGGCCGACGCAGACCTGGTGGACGCCGGCATGATCTTCGGCGCCGGCTTCGCCCCGTTCCGTGGCGGGCCACTGGCCTGGGTGCGCAGCGAGGGTGTGGCCGGCCTGCGTGCCCGTCTGCAGCAGCTGGTAGTGCAACATGGCTCACGCTTTGAACCAGATCCGGGCTGGGCGACCCTTTGAGAGCCCCTGTGCGTGCTAGTATTTCCATGCAATGAGTGCGGCAGTTAACACAATTTCCAGCAGCGATTCAGACCGATGAGTCAGGGTCGTACGGTCGAAGTGGCGCAGCTGCGCAAGTTCTCGCCGCTTGACGGCATGAAGAAGGAAAATCAGGCCGCGCTGGCGAAGAAGGTCGTCATCCGCGAGCTCGACCCGGGTCGGCTGCTGTTCAAGCAGGGCGAATCCGACAAGCGCACCATCTGGGTGGTTTCCGGCACGGTGGAGCTGTCTGAAGAAGGCCGCACCATCGGCGCCATCCGCGGTGGCACGCCCGAGGCACGCAATCCGCTGCCGCAGAAGCTGCCGCGCGCCTGTACGGCACGGGCCATGGACCCGGTCGAATATCTTGCGATCGACAGCGAACTGCTCGACGTGATGATCACCTGGGACCAGACCGGCAGCTACGAGGTGAGCGACCTGCAGGCGCAGTTGCAGGGCGAACCTGGCGACGACTGGATGACCACCCTGCTGCAGAGCCGTGCCCTGCAGCGCATTCCGCCGGCGAATATCCAGGCGATCTTCATGCGCATGGAGCGCGTGCCCTACCGTGCCGGCGACGTGGTGATCCACCAGGGCGCCGAGGGCGACTACTTCTACGCCATCGTCACCGGCCGCAGCGTGGTCACGCGCGAAACACCGCTCAACAAGGAAGGCATCCGCCTGGCCGAGCTGACGGTGGGCGATACCTTTGGCGAGGAAGCGCTTATTTCAGAGACCAAGCGCAATGCCACGGTCACCATGCTTACCGACGGCGTGCTGATGCGCCTGAGCAAGAATGATTTCCGCGAGCTGCTCAACGAGCCGCTGGTGCGCTGGGTGAACCCCGAGCAGGCCCAGCAGCTGGTAACGAAGAAAAACGCGGTGTGGCTTGATGTGCGGTTGCCGTCCGAGTTCCAGAACCTGGCGGTGGAGTCGGCCGTCAACGTACCGCTGTATTTCATCCGCCTGAAGCTTTCGACGCTCGACCAGGCGAGGCCGGTGGTGGTCTATTGCGATACCGGCCGGCGCAGCTCGGCGGCGGCGTTCATCCTGGTGGAGAAAGGCTTCGAAGCCTATGTGCTCAAGGGCGGCATCGGCGTCATGGAGCACGGGCTGCGGCGGGCCACGTCGGGCTGAAGCGGCCAGGCCTTGAGCCTGGCTTCACATGGTGTGGGTGGGCTTCTCGCCGCTGAGCGCGGCCGCGAGGTAATTCTCGATCTTCTTCTGCGTCTGGCCGCGGTCCTGGTCGCTGAACTGCACGCCGATGCCGGCCGTGCGTTTGCCCTGCGCGCCCTTCGGCGTCACCCAGATTACGCGACCGGCCACCGGCAGCTTTTCGTCCTCGCCCATCAGGTTCAACAGCATGAACACGTCATCGCCCAGCCGGTAGCTGCTGTTGGTGGGAATGAACAGGCCGCCGTTCCTGACGAATGGCATGTAGGCCATGTACAAGGCGCTCTTGTCCTTGATCGTCAGCGTGAGCAGGCCGGGCCTGTTGTGCGAGCCCGTGCGGGAATTGTCTTTCAGCGCCATGTCGGTAGTCGTTCGCTCCCGTGCCAATCTTAAGCCTTCTGCAGCCGCCATAGCAGTCGTTCCATCGCCAAGGGCCTGTTGAGGGCAGCTCCGGAGAGCTGCCGGCGCAGTTCTGCCAGCTCCGCCAGCAGGCGCAGGGCCGAGGTCCTATTTATGTCCGGAACGGTCGCCGGCATCCCGGAACCCGCGCGCACTGTCAGCAGCCGGTCTGTGAGACAGTTCTCAAGGCCGGTGAGACGCAGGGCCAAACCCTCGCCGGCCCAGCCCTGCGCGACCCGGATCACGTCCACGCGGCCCTGGCGCGCATCGTCCAGCAGCCGCTCGATGTCACGGCGGATATCCAGCAGCTGCGGTACATCGGCGGCCAGGGCGTCGAGCGGCGCGGTGCCCAGCACATCAAGCACGGCCGGCCAGTCGGCGCGGTGCTCGGGCTTCTGGTCTCCGAGCCAGGCCAGCGCCATGCGGCGGTCAGGCGCTGCCACCGGGAGCTTCTGGCAGCGACTGCGGATGGTGGCTGGCAGCAGGCTGGGCATGGCGGTGATGAGTACCAGGTGGGCATCGCCACGCGGCTCTTCCAGCGTCTTGAGCAGCGCGTTGGCGGCGTTGCGGTTCAAGGCATCGGCGGGCTGGATCACCAGCACCGTGCCGCGACCTTCATAGCTGGACAGCGACAACTGCTGCGCGATGTCGCGCGCCTGGTTGACCGAGATCTGGCCCAGCTTCGAGTCTTCGTCCGGCCCGATGACGATGAAGTCGGGATGCTCGCCCTGGGCCGCGCGACGGCAGTGCGTGCAACGGCCACAGGGGCTCGCCGGTTCCCGGCAGAAGCGCAGCTGCGCGAACAGCGTGGCCAGCTGGCGCGCGCCGGTGCCTGGTGCCTCGTGGATCAGCAGCGCCGATGGCAGGCGCCCGGCGGCATGGGCGGCCTGCAGCTGTGCCGCGGCGGCTTCGAGCCAGGGATAGGGCGTCACAGATCCTCCAGCGCGGCCAACGCCTGCTGCAGCACCGCCTCCGGCGTGGCGGTGGCGTCGATGACGCGCCAACGCTCCGGCTCGGCGGCGGCCAGCTCGCTGTAGCGCTGGCGCACCCGGGCAAAGAATGCCAGTCGTTCATCCTCGAACCGGTCACCTCCGCTGCCGCGCTGGCGTGCGCGCGCCAGCCCCAGATCGGGAGGCAGGTCAAGCAGCAAGGTGCGATCGGGCGCCAGCCCGGGATGGGCGATGGACACCAGGTGCTCGATGGTCGCGGTGGCGAGGCCACGGCCGCCGCCCTGATAGGCGCGACTGGCATCGGTGAAGCGGTCGCACAGCACCCAGTGGCCGCGCGCCAGCGCCGGCTCGATGAACTGCGCGACATGGGCGGCCCTGGCCGCGAACATCAGCAGCAGCTCGGTGGCCGGCGGCATACCCTCATCACGGCGCGCCAGGGCCACGGCGCGGATCTGC
>DATKBK010000349.1:0-11945 GCA_035514045.1 Steroidobacteraceae bacterium
CGGACCGGGTGGCGTCCATGGGCGTCACGATCATGATCGAGCCGATCAAGACCTGGGTGGATGTCCCCGGTTACCTGCTCGACGGCACCGCGCTGGCGCTGGACTGCATGGCGCGGGCCGGGCGCAGCAACATCCGCCTGCAGTACGACGTCTATCACATGCAGATCATGGAGGGTGACCTGCTGCGCTCGATCGAGCGGTTGTTGCCGGCCATTGGCCACATCCAGATTGCGGACAATCCGGGGCGCCACGAACCGGGCACGGGTGAGATCGCCTTTGAGCGCCTGCTGCCCGCAATCGACGCACTGGGCTACCAGGGGCATGTGGGCTGCGAATATCTGCCGGCGGCCGGCACTGTGCAGGGGTTGGGCTGGGCACGCCAGTGGCTGCAGAATCGGTCCTGATGGGCGGCTGAATCGAATCAAGGGGGTATCGTGTACGTAGTGACTGGAGTTGGCGGCTACATCGGTGCGGCCGTGGTCGAGAACCTGCTCAAGGACGGCGTTGCCGCCTATCAGATCCGCGTCACCAGCCGCAACGAAGAGACGCTGGTGCGGTGGCGCGCCCGCGGGGTCGAGGCGCACAAGGCGGATTTCAACGACAAGGCGGCGCTGATCGAGGCGTTCCAGGGCGCGGATCACGTGTTTATGGTTTCCACCATGGAGGCCGGTCCGAGCCGGCAGCAGCAGCATCGCAACGCGGTCGAAGCGGCGAAGCGGGCCGGCGTCGGGCACATCGTCTACACCTCGTTCCTCACCGCCGGAAAGCCGGAAGTCGATTCCCTTGAGGTCGCCGATCACAAGCTCACCGAGCAATTGCTCCGCGACAGCGGAATTCCCTGGAACTTCATGCGCAACAACCAGTATGCCGATGCGATGGCGGAGAACCAGGCGGCGATCGCGATTGGCTCCGGCAGGTCGATCAGCAACACTGGCCATGGCAAGGTCGGCTTCGTTGCCCGTGACGATGTGGCCGCGGTAGCGGCCAAGCTACTGCAGGGCCTGGGCGAGCCAAACACCGCCTATGACATAACGGGACCCGAGGCACTCGATTTTTCCCAGGTCGCCGACCTCATCAAGGAATTGAGCGGTGCCACGTTCAACGTGATCGATCTGTCCGATGAGGACATGTACACCATGTGGGACTCGCTGGGTGTGCCGCGCGAGGCGACCGGCGATTTCTCAAAGTCACCTGTGCCCTGGTGCAGTGATGGCATGGTGTCATTTGGCAGGATGATCCGCGATGGCCATCTCGACGTCGTGACCGACGTGGTTGAGCGCTTCACCGGCAGCAAGCCAAAGTCGTTGCGCGTGCTGATGCTGGAACGGCGTCACCTCTGGCCGCAGGTGTCAGGCAGCTGACACTTATCCCACTCATAGTACGCCTCGCTTGACAGGCCAACAAGTCAGTTGACCCGGCGTTGCGCGAGGTTTGCGAAAGCCTCCCCCAGGCGCACAATGAATCCGTGCGTTCACCATGAGGGAGGGTTCATCGTGAGTGCTTCAACCATCGAACGAGCCGCCATGCTCACGGGTCGTCAGCTGATGCTGGGCGTTGTCGTCGCCCTGCATGTGCTGGTGATCAGTGCCCTGATGACTATGCAGATGACTTCGGACGACACGCCGCCGGTACCCATCTTCAAGCCGATCACCACCGTCGAGCTGCCACCGCCGATTCCGCCGGAAGAGCAGCCGCAGCTGCCAGTGGAGAATACGGTCGTCGCGTGGCAGCCGCCGGTGATCCCGACTCCGATCTTCAACCACCCCGAAATCCAGTGGTCGGCCCCGGATGTCGCGCAGCCGTTACCGCCCGGCGACAGCGTCGCAGAGGGGCCACCCGTGGACGCCGCGGTGACCATTCCTTCCACGGAACTGACTTATCGGGCCACCCGGTCACCCGATGACTACTACCCCGCGGTGTCGCTGCAGCTCCAGGAGCAGGGTTCGGCGGTGGTGAGCGTGTGCGTGGGTGCGTCCGGCCGGCGCGAAGGCCCACCGACCATTGAGCGCAGCTCGGGCAGTCGCCGTCTGGATGCTGCAGCAGTTCAGTGGGCGCGTGAGGCGCTGGACTTCACGCCTGCCACACGCAATGGAGCGCCGGTAGCGGCGTGCAAGGGCTTCCGGGTGAACTTCCAGCTGCAGTAGATGGTGAGCACGGCGGGCGCGACTTTTCCGGCCGCGCCCGCCGCCGCGCCCCGCCATTAGTGGTTTATAGTCCGCGTTTCGCGGGACGGCGCCTTCGGGACGGGACTACCGCGTCGGGTGCAAGTGACGCGGAGTCAGGCTGGCTGATGAGACATCGGGCGCGAACACTGGATCGCATGGACGACAAGTCCCTGCTCGCGCTGCGCTTTCGCGATCTGGAGCTGCCGCGCGGCACGGGCATGGTGGCCGAGCACATGCAGCGCCTGTACCAGGAACTGCGCTCCCGCGGCATCCGCCTGCGGCCCCACTACTGGTATGCCGAAGAGTGGTTCTCGCCCGACGGCGTGCCCGGCATCGCGCTGCCGTTCTACCTGGCACAACCGCGGCTGATGCGGCTGGAGCGGCGTTTCATGCAGCAGGTCGAGGGGGGCAACAGCCGCTGGCTGTCGCGCATCCTGCGTCATGAGACCGGCCATGTACTCGATACCGCCTATGGCCTGCGGGATCGCAGGGACTGGCGCGAGATATTTGGCAGTCCCCATGAACGCTACCCGGAAGATTACTGGCCGCGACCGGCCAGCCGCCGCTACGTGCTGCACCTGGGCCACTGGTACGCGCAGAGTCATCCCACCGAGGATTTCGCCGAGACATTCGCGGTGTGGCTGCAGCCCCGCGCCCGCTGGCGGCGCGAGTACGCCGGCTGGCCGGCACTGCACAAGCTCGAATATGTCGATGCGCTGATGGCCGAGATCGGCACGCGCCGACCGGTGCTTCGCACCCGACGCCAGAGCGAGCCCATCGAGACCTCGCAGGTCACACTCGCCGAGCATTACCGCCGCAAGACTGCCAGCTACCGGCTGGACGATCCGCGGTACGACCGCGCGCTGCGGCGCCTGTTCAAGGCCGATGACGATGGCCGCCATGCCGCGGCTGCTGGCTACCTGCGCACGGTGGGTCCGCGCATCGGCCGGCGCCTGGCGCGGGAAGCCAAACTGCATCCCTATGTCGTCGAGCACACGATGGAGATGCTGATCCATCGTCTGCGCAACATGGATCTGCACCTGCGGCACGACCGTCGTCGCGCCCAGCGTGAGTTCGGCGGACTGGTGCGACGCGTGGCCGTCAGCATCCTGAAACGCAATCGCGAGAATTACGCCCTGTGAAGCGACGCCGCATCCTGCTGCTGGTCAACGAAGCGCTGATTCCGCCGGATGACCTGCGTGGTCTCACCGAAGACCAGATCGAGGCCTGTCGCACCGAGTACAACGTCCTGTCCACGCTGGCGAACAGCGGGCACGAAGTGCGGGTGCTGGGCATCGGTGACAAGATCGGTGAGCTTCGCCGCGTGATCCGCGACTGGCGCCCGGAGATCACCTTCAACCTGCTGGAAGAGTTTTCTGGCATTGCCACCTACGATCACTACGTGGTGACATTTCTCGAGCTGATGCGCCAGCCCTACACCGGCTGCAATCCGCGCGGCATGATGCTCAGCCGCGACAAGGTGCTGACCAAGCAGATTCTTGCCTACCACCGCATTCCCTCGCCGCGCTTCCATGTGTTTCCCTGGGGCCGCAGCTACCGGGAGCCGCGAAGTCTCGGCTTCCCGCTGTTCGTCAAGTCCGCCACCGAAGATGCCTCGTTCGGCATCGCGCAGGCATCGGTGGTGCACGACCGCGAGCGGCTGCGTGAACGCGTCGAGTTCATCCACGCGCAGGCGCAAAGCGACGCGCTTGCCGAGCAGTACGTGGAGGGGCGTGAGTTGTACGTGGGCATGATGGGCAACGAACGACTGACTACGTTTCCGGTGTGGGAGCTGAATTTCGGCACGCTGCCGGATGCGCAGGCGGGTATCGCCACCCGCAAGGTCAAGTGGGATCGCGCCTACCAGGGAAGGCATGGCATCAGTACCGGACCGGCCAGCGCGCTGCCCGAGGGTGGCGAGGCGCGCATCGTGCAGCTGGCGCGACGCGTGTACCGGGCGCTGCACATGAGCGGCTATGCCCGCATGGACATGCGCATGCGCGCCGATGGCAGCGTGTTCGTGCTCGAGGCCAACGCCAATCCCAACCTGACCTACGGCGAGGATTTTGCCGAGTCGGGGCATCTGGCTGGCCTGAATTACGAACGCCTGCTGAACCGTATCGTACAGCTGGGCCTGAAATACCGGGCCGAATGGCGCATGTTCGAGTAACTGGAGGCTGCCGGAGCGAACTGCTAGGCTGAGCCGTCGATCACCAACAGAAGAGCGGGGCATGCGAAGCGGAGTCTTGGCCGTCTTTTGCGGGCTGGGCCTGGCAGTCCCGGCGGCGGCCCAGCAGGCCACGCCCGGCAGCGAATGGCTCAGCTACAACAACGGGTTGCATGGGCAGCGCTTCTCGTCGTTGCAGCAGATCGATACCACCAATGCGACGCGGCTGGGTGAGGTGTGTCGGGTGCAGATCGACGGCCCGGGTTCCTTCCATGCCGGGCTCATCGTACAGGGCGACACCATCTACACCGCCACGCCCCGCGAGACGGTGGCGCTCGACGCCACCACCTGCGCGCTGCGTTGGAAGTTCCAGTACCGGCCGGAGGAAGATAGCTGCGGCGGTTCAAACCGCGGCGTGGCGCTGCTCGATGGCCGGATATTCCGCGGTACCTGCGATGGCCGCCTGATTGCGCTCGATGCAGCTACCGGGGCGCTGCTGTGGAAAAGCGTGATTGCCGTGCCGCACCTGGGCGAATCGACCACGGCGGCGCCGCTGGCCTGGGCAGGCGTGGTGTACATGGGCATCGGCGGCAGTGAACTTGGGGTGCGCGGTCGCGTGCTGGCCTTCGATGCCGCCACGGGGCGTGAGCTGTGGCGCTTCCACACCATCCCGATGGGCGACGAGACTGGCGCGGAGACCTGGCAGCGCCCTGGTACCGCCAAGACCGGCGGCGGTGGTGTATGGGGCGTGATGTCGCTGGATGTGAGCACCGGCGAGCTGTTCGTGCCAGTGGGTAATCCGTGGCCGGACATCGACAAGGACTATCGCCCGGGCGAGAACCTGTTCACCAATTCCATCGTGGTGCTCGACGCCCGCACCGGCGCCCTGCGCTGGTGGCACCAGGTCTCGCCAGCGGACTGGATGGATCTGGACCTGGTCGCCGCGCCGACGCTATATCGCGCCGACGGCGCACGCGACTTCATGGCGGTGGCCGGCAAGGATGGCTATTTGACGGTGGTCGAGCGCGACACGCGCAAGGTGGTGTTCCGCACGCCGGTGACCACTGTGCAGCCGACCCCCGACAAACCTTCGCGCGATGGCCTCACCATGTGTCCCGGCTTCGCTGGCGGCGTGGAGTGGAACGGTGCGGCGCTGGACCGGCTCAACAACCAGTTGATCGTGGGAGCCGTGGACATCTGCTTCAATGTGAAACTGGGCACGGCAGCCAGCTACACGCCCGGGGCGGTGGAGTTCGGCGGCACCGTCGAGCCGGTGGGTGATCCGGTGGGCTGGATTACCGCGCTCGATCCACTCACCGGCGCGGTGCGCTGGAAGTACAGGGCCGAGCGGCCCGTGGTGGCCGGCATCACACCCACCGCCGGTGGCGTGACCTTCGCCGGCGACCTGGCGGGAAACTTCCTGGTGTTCGACAGCGCCAGCGGCCGGGTGCTGCACAAGACGCGCGCCGGCGGTGCGATGGCCGGTGGCGTGGTCACCTACGAGTCGGCCGGCAAGCAGTACGTGGCGTTCGCGGCCGGCAATATATCGCGCAACGCGTTTGGCGATCTGGGCATGCCCAGCGTGGTGGTGATGACACTGGATCCGGGCGCTGCGCCCATTGCGCGTGATGTCACCGCACCGGGTGGAGGCGGCACTGCGCTGGGGCGTCGCCTCTACAGCCAGGTCTGCCAGTCCTGCCATGGACCCGACGGCAACATGATCAGGGACAAGCCGGTAAGCAAGCTGCAGGCACGCCAGGATCTGGCCGCAACCGTCGCCTATCTGAAGAACCCGACCGCGCCGATGCCAAAACTGTATCCGGACCTGCTGGATGAGCAGAGCGTGATTGCGGTGGCCACCTGGATGCATGAGGAGTTGCGATGAACATCAGACGCAGAACTGCATTGACGGCTGCGGTTGCGGCGCTGGCATCAGTGGCCACGCTGGCCTGGGCAGGCTATGCGGACGATCGTGCCGAGATCGAGAACCTGTCGAACAAGTACATGGTCGCGGTGGACGCAGGCGACATCGAAACCGTGATGTCCACCTGGGCCGACGATGGCGTGCTGGAATGGGTGTTCGGGGTCGAACGCGGCAAGGACGCCATTCGCAAGGCGATGTCCGGCTTCGGTGGCGCACGCAGGGTGGAGATCCCCGAGGGCGCTACCTCGCGACCGCGCACCCGCCACCAGATCATCAACCACGTCATCGACGTGGAAGGTGACACCGCAACCACCACCGCCTACTGGTTCGCGCTCACCAACAACACACCGCAGAATGACGTGCAGTTGCTGTACATGGGGCACTACGAGGATGTGCTGAAGCGCGTGAACGGCAAGTGGCTGTTCACGCACCGCAAGGTGTTCAACGAGTCGCGGGACAACCGGGCGCTGTTCTATCCGGGGCTGGGCGAGAAGGATCCGCGCATCCCCTAGGCGCAATCTGGCTCTAATGGCTTGCGGGGGATGCTGTATGGATATACAGTATCCCAATGCCCTCCAAACCGCCGCCCTCCGGCTACAAGGGCCGGGGTGCGCTGTCCAATCCCGCCAACCGGTTCGACCGCCAGCACGCGGAATCTATCGATGACGGCTGGTTCCAGGAAGCCGTGCCCTCGGCTATTCCCACCGAGGTCAGCGCTGATGCCAGCCGCACCATTATTTCAAGCAACGATTCGCCCGATATTGGCTTCGATCAGTCGATCAATCCCTACAGAGGGTGCGAGCATGGCTGTGTTTTTTGTTATGCCAGGCCAACGCATGCCTATCTGGGCATGTCGCCCGGAATTGATTTCGAGACACGACTGACCTACAAACCGGAAGCTGCTGCGTTGCTGCGGCAGGAACTTGCCCGGCCTGGTTACGTCTGCAAGCAGATCATGTTGGGATCCAACACGGATCCCTATCAGCCGATTGAGCGACAATTCCGCGTTACGCGAGCGATTCTCGAAGTCCTCGCGGAAACGCGGCACCCGGTCTCGATTACCACGCGCAGCACTCTGATCCTGCGCGATCTGGATCTGCTTGCACCGATGGCGGCGCAGGGACTGGTCAGTGTCGTCTATAGCGTGACTACCTTCGATCAGGAGCTGAAACGACGCCTGGAGCCTAGATCGGCTTCGTCACCGGCGCGATTGCAGGCGATCCGTGCCCTGCGTGCGGAGGGCGTGCCGGTTGGCGTGCTGGCCGCGCCCATTATCCCGGCAGTGAACGACAGCGAGCTCGAAACTATCCTGCAGCGTGTCGTCGATGCCGGTGCCACGCATGCTGGCTACGTGCTGCTCCGCCTGCCGTTGGAAGTTGCGGAATTGTTCCGCCAGTGGCTCGACACCCACATGCCCGACCGCGCCGCCCACGTGATGTCGCTGGTGCAGGATGCGCGCGGCGGCAAGGACAACACATCTGCATTCGGCGAGCGCATGCGCGGCACTGGTGCCTGGGCCCAGCTGCTGCGTGACCGCTTCCGGCTGGCCTGCCGCAAGCACGGCCTCGCCACCGGTCGGGATGTGCCGCTTGATGTCAGCCAGTTCCGCCCGCCGTCACGCGGCGGGCAGATGGATCTGGGGATCTGAAGCGCGGCGTGGCATGGCCACGCCGCGGATCAATCAGCGCGCCATCAGCTTCGTCAGCGGCTCGCGCACGGCATCGGCCCAGATCTCGTATCCCTTCGGGCCTGGATGCAGCCCATCGCTCATCACGTCGCGCGGAATATTGCCCTGCGCATCAAGGAACTTCGGGCCAATGTCGAGGTAGTGCACATTGGTGCCATCGTGCAGCTTCGAGATGCGCTGGTTGATGTCCGCCAGCGTGGCGCGCACCGGGTCGGTCGCCTGGCCACGCGGGAACACCGCGAGCAACAGGATCTTCGCCTGTGGGAAATCATTGCGCAGCTGCAGCACCACCGCGCCGATGCCCTCGGCGATCTCGGCAGCCGTGTTGCGCCCGGTGTTGTTGGTGCCGATCATCAGCATCACCGCCCGCGGGCTGAAGCCCTTGCCTTCGCCATTCTTCAGTCGATGGAACACGCCCTGCGTGGTGTCACCAGCGATGCCGAAGTTGGCGATCTTCCAGTGCCCAAAGTTCTTGTCGAGCACCGCTTTGCCGGCGAAGTTGCCCTCGGCGTTGCGCCAGAAATCGGTGATCGAGTCGCCCATCAGCAGCAGCTCGGTATCGCCCTGTTTCGCCACTTCGAGGTTGGCCTCGTGTCTGGCTGCGAACTGCGGCGACAGCGCCGGGACGATGGCGGTGTTGGCGCGCGGCGGAGTCACCGTGACCAGATCCGGGTATTTGCGCATCAGCTCCCGGGCCTGAGCATCGCTGGCAGCCAGACGTGTGAGGGCGGCGCGCGCCTGCTCCACCTCTGTCGCCGAGGGCCGTGCCACTGCTACCGCAGGCGGTACTGCGGCGGGAGGTGCCGGCGGCCCGGCCTGCTGCTGCGGCGGACCACCACCACCCCGGCGCGGACCTTGTGGTGGGCCCTGCGCCAGTGCAGCGCTAGTTGCCATCACGAGTGCGGTGTAGAGCGCCGCCTTGACTACCCCTGACCGCCGGAGACCAGCGGTGCGCACGCGTGTTGCCATGATTTTCCCCTCAAGTCAGTTGATTGTTGTCGGCAGAACTCGGGCAAGCGTAATCGGCCTCATGCAGGCTGTCACTGGGGGGCGGCCCGGAGAGCCGCCAGCACCCGTTCACTGCGAAACGGCGGCCGGCGCAGCCGCACGCCCGTGGCGTCGTGGATGGCGTTGGCCACCGCAGCGATCAGCGGCTTGTGGCTGCATTCGCCCGCACCATACGGGGGCAGATCGGGGCGGTCAGGGTCCGGATCCCCGTTGACCAGCACGATATCGATGGCCTCGGGTGTATCCGCATGGCGCATGGTGGGGTAGGACACCCAGTCGACGCTGGTGACCTTTTCCGCGTCGAACTGCACCTCTTCGTAAAGCGCACGGCTGAGCCCATGCAGCATGCCGCACTCGACCGTGTGACGCAGGCCGACGGGATTGATGGCAAGGCCGCAATCGTGCGCGCACACGAGGCGCCGCACCCGGACGTGGCCCGTGTCGCGATTGACCTCGACCTCGGCGATCACCGCGGCGATGGTGCTGCTGCGATAGGTATAGGCGATGCCGCGACCGGTGAGCAGGTTGCCGCGGGCCGCAGCGGCGCGCGGCCTGGGCGACGGGCGCGCATCCCAGCCATAAGCCTGGGCCGCAGCCTTCACTGTGGCAATGGAGCGCGCTTTGCGGAACACGGCATCTTCCTGCGCCTGTTCCAGCATGGCGAGCCGGAACTGCAGCGGATCGGCCGCGGCCGCCGTCGCCAGTTCGTCGATGAAGGCCTCGAAGGCGAAGGTCACCTGCGGGCCATTCGGATCGCGCAGGTTGCCGGTGCGCAGCGGTGTCTCCCAGATCAGGGGCAGGCCGATGACGCGGGTGGTGGTGCGACGGTGGGGAATGGCGTACATCACCGACGGCGCCGCCGTGCTGCCCCTCGCCGGCTGTGCCGGTCGCCGGCCCATCAGCTGCGCGATGAGCACGGTGTCGGGCTCGTTGTAGCCCAGGTGATTCTGGGCGATGGACACCGCGTCGTATTCGAGCGCCACCAGCCGACCCTGGGCGTCCAGTCCGCCGCGCAATTTGAAAACATAGGGCGGTCCCTTGGTATCCCACGCAGTCTCTTCATCGCGCATCCACTGCACGCGCACCGGGCGGCCCAGTTCATGCGCGAGGAACGCAGCCTCGAAGCCCGCATCATCGGCGGCGGTGCGGCCGTAGACCTGCGGGCCATCCATGTACACCACGCGTACCTTGTCACGCGGCAGTCCGAGGAAACTCGCCACGCCGGTGCGCAGGCCATAAGCCTTCATGTCATTGGAGTAGATCGTCATCTGCCCGTTCGACGGGTCCGCCAGCGCGTGGGCAGGACCAATCGCGGAATGTCCCTGAAACGGCACCTCGTACTCGGCTTCGATGACGCGCGCTGCTCCGGCCAGCGCCGCGTCCGGATCACCCTGCACCTGTGGCGCGCCGGCCGAGGTGGGTGTGGCGCTGCGCATGTAGTCGAACAGCTGGGTGGAGGGCGGGAAGGGCGCGCTCGCAGGCGCCTTCCACTCCACTTTCAGCTGCCGGGCGGCGCGAATCGCCTGCTCCTCCCGCTCGCAGATCACGGCCACGTAGTTGCCGCGGCTGACCACGCGGATGAAGCCGGGAACATCGGCGACTGAGGTCTCGTCGATTCGCTGCAGGGTTGCCCCGACCAGAGGCGGGCGCACATTGCGCGCATGGACCATGCCGGGCAGCTTCACGTCCACCGCCCACTGCAATGACCCGTCCACCTTGCCCGGAATATCGTAGCGAGGGATGGACTGCCCGACCACGCGCAGTTCATTGACTGGCTTCAGCGCTGCTACACCCGTGGTGGCATCGACATTGCGCCCGGTCAGCGCCACATCAAAGCGCTTGCCGCCAACCAGCTCGGCGTAGGTCACCCGCCTGGCTGCATTCGAACTCACGGCGATGGTCGCATCGCGCACCGTGAGCAGGGCAACCGGCACGCCCAGCTGCGCAGCGCCCAGATCCAGCAGCACCCGCCGCGCTTCGGCGGCCACGCGGCGCATCGGAAAGCCGTCGCGCTCGAGGGCATCGGAACCGCCCGATCCACCCTGGTCCGGCGTGGTGTCGGTACTGCCCATCACCAGCCGGGTGCGGTCGTAGGCGATATCCAGTTCGTCACACATCAGCTGGCGGAATGCAGTGCCCGTGCCCTGGCCGCCGTCGGTCTTGCCCACGAAGAACGTGGCCGTGTTGTCTGGATGGATGACGATCCAGGTATCGAGCTGGCGGAAGTCCGGATCGGGGTAGGGCCCTGCAGCCGGCGTGGCTTCTGCCCCGACGGCGCGGACGCCGGGCAGGACGCTGGCGCCGAGACTGATGACCAGCGCGCCGGAGGCCTGGAGGAAACTGCGGCGCGATGCCTGCGGGGAGCTGCCCAGCACGGCATCCACCACCACCTGTGGCAATTGCAGCGTGGATTTCATCCAGCCTCCCCGGCCGCAGTGGTGCCCCGCACCACGCGCCTGATCGCCGCTTGGATGCGGTAGTAGCTCATGCAGCGGCACAGCGTGCCATCCATGGCGGCGCGGATCTGCGCGTCACTCGGGCTGGGATTGCGATCAAGCAGCGCCTTGGCCGTCATGATCTGCCCGTTCTGGCAGTAGCCGCATTGCGGTGCCTGTTCCTCGATCCAGGCCTGCTGCAGCGGATGCAGCTTGCCCTCCTTCGCCAGACCTTCGAGCGTGGTGATCTCGCCGCGCACCGCCGATACGGGCGTGAGGCAGGAGCGCACGGCCGCGCCGTCAATGATGACGGTGCAGGTGCCGCACTGGCCGAGGCCGCAGCCGAAGCGCGGACCAGTGAGATTCAGATCGTTGCGCAGCACATACAGCAGCGGGGTCGCTGGATCGAGGTCCAGTTCGTGCGCTGCGCCGTTGACCTGCAGTTTGACGATGCTCATGGCTCAAGCCTCGATTGCGCGTACGACGCCATGGCCAGACTAGGCCACGATCAGCAGGGTTTCAATGCATGGCAGTAACGGCGCCGTTATGCGAAGCATGT
>DATKBK010000350.1:0-5836 GCA_035514045.1 Steroidobacteraceae bacterium
TGCGGAACCGGTGCGCCAGCCTGGCGCAGTACGACGTTCGTATCTTTCCGTGCACGCGAAGTTCGCCCTGGCCTTCACCGCCAGCATCGCGTGGACCACGCTTTCGACCATGCTTGCGCTACCGTGGCTGCACGACCTGGCAGGAATCCTGACCTGGCCCGTGGCCATCTTCGCCGTGGGCGGCATCGCGATCCTGCCCGGCATGATGAACGCGTTCCTGGTGGTCGGCCTGTTGCTGGACAAACGCCCACAACGCCGGAAGCTCGTCGATTATCCGGCCATTTCGATCCTCGTCGCTGCGTACAACGAGGAGTCTTCGATCGCGGACACGCTGAAATCAATCGCGGCACAGAACTATCCCGGCGAGCTCGAAGTGCTGGTCATCGATGACGGCTCGAAGGACGACACGGCGGCCATCGTCGAGGCCAACCCGTATCCGTGGGCACGGTTGCTGCGCCAGCCGAGGAACATGGGCAAGGCGGCGGCGCTGAATCGCGGCCTCGCCGAGTCGAAGCACGACTATGTGATCACGCTCGATGCGGACTCATACATGTATGGCGACGCGCTCGCGCGGCTCGTGGAACGCTACTTCAGCGATCCGGCCTCGACTCGCGCTGTGGCCGGCACGATGCTGGTGCGGAACTCACGCAAGAACTGGATCACTCGCGCGCAGGAGTGGGACTACTTCCACGGCATTTCCGCCATCAAGCGGGTGCAGTCGCTGTTCCAGGGAACGATGGTCGCGCAGGGCGCTTTCTCGATCTACGACCGTGCCGCGCTGATGGAGATCGGCGGCTGGCAGGATTGTGTCGGCGAGGACATCGTGCTCACCTGGGCCATGCTGGTGCGCGGCTGGCGCGTCGGCCACGCCGAGGATGCCTGCTGCTTCACCAACGCGCCGGACAACCTGCGCCAGTTCGTCAGGCAGCGGCAGCGCTGGAGCCGCGGCATGATGGAGGCGTTCCGCCAGCATCCGCGCATCATGGTCATGCCGCGCATGTCGACGCTGTTTGTCTGGTGGAACGTGCTGTTCCCATGGCTCGACCTTGCATACACGCTGTTCTTCATTCCAGGCGCCATCATCGCCTGCTTCGGCATCTACTGGATCGCCGGGCCGATGACCCTGATCCTGATGCCGATGGCCTTGCTCATGAACTACGTCATGTATCGAATCGGCGTGGGCATGTTTGCGAGCCAGAACCTGCGCGTGCGCATGAACGTCGCGGGCTTCCTCCTCTACGCTTTGACCTACAGCTTGATCCTGCAGCCCGCCAGCGTGGCGGGCTACATGTCGGAGCTGCTCGGCACGCGTAAGACCTGGGGTTCGAAGTGAGGCTTTCGCGCATGGACCGGCGCGGCCGCATGGTGCCGGCGCTCGGCGCGCTGATCGTGGCCTGCTCCGTGTCGCCGTCCACAGGCAGCGCGGAAACGCCGGCCAACGACACGGCAGTGATGGCGCAGGTCGGCTACGAGGATGACGCCGACGAATTCAACGCGACCAAGGTCCGTGTCGGCGCCTTGCTCGACTATGCGTCCGAGCTCAGTCACTACGGAGTGGCAGTGCAAAGCACGCGCTACTCCGTCGATGGATGGAACACGGACGCACTCGCCTTGATCGGCGTGTACCGGAACCAGCGGCGCGACACGCTCGAAGGCGTGAATGCGGAAGCCGGCGTCGTCAGGGTCAAGGGCCACACCCGGTTGGTCGGTGACGCGACCTGGAGCCACCGCCCGCGCGAATCGACCGGCATCGAGCTGATCGCCGCGGGCGACCTGGTCGGGACACGGCAGGCGCTGGAAGAAGGCATTGCCTACGGCCTCGCCGGAGCGAGCGTGGAGCAACAGTTCGGCAAGCGTTTCACAGGCATCGCGATGGTCGCCTGGCAGCCCTTCACCGATGGCAACTCGCGGACCCTGCTGCGTGCTCGGGCGATATGGAGTCTGCTCCCCGAGCAGGGCGTATCGGCACAGGCTCGCTGGCGCCAGTACACCAGCGGCGAATCCGACGTGCCCGGCGCGTACTTCAATCCGGATCGCTACCGCAATTGGGATGCCGTGCTATCGGTGCGACGCCGCGTGGGTGCTTGGCGCGTGTCGGGCCTCGTCGGCGGTGGACAGGAACGCATCGAGAACGGTTCGTGGCAGTCCACGGGGGTTGCCGAGCTTCGGGCCGAGGGCCGGATCTCGCGCGACATGTATCTCGCCTGCAGCGCGAGTTACAGCAATGTGGCGGGTTTCGGCAACTCGCCGAACTACTGGTACGGCTCCGCCAACGTAAGCGTGATCGTTCCGTTCGGTCGTTGATACTGGGGGCCCGGCGCAAGCGTGATGGCGGTGCAAACACCGAGGGCTGCCGGATTCAGGGCAGCAGGTCTCGCAATCGGTACCACAGCATGGCCAGTACCAGCGCGGGGCGGCGCAACAGCGCGCCACCAGGGAAGGGGTGGTGCGGGATGCGCGTGAACACATCAAAACGTTCGGCCTCGCCCGCAATGGCTTCTGCAACCAGCTTGCCGGCCAGGCCCGTGAGTGCTATGCCGTGGCCGGAGAATCCCTGCAGGTAATAGACATCCGGTTCGAGGCGGCCGAAGTCCGGCGCGCGATTCAGCGTGATGTCCACATAGCCGCCCCAGGCGTATTCCACCTGCACGTCCTTCAACAGCGGGAACACCTGCACCATGCGCCGGCGCGTAGCCTCGGCGGTGTTGAAGGGATCAAGCCCGGAGTAGCTCACGCGACCACCAAACAGCAGCCGGTGATCGCTGCTGCGGCGAAAGTAGTCCAGTACCCAGTTGATGTCGGTGACAGCGGTGTTCTGCGGCAGCAACGTCTGCGCCATCGAGGCGCCCAGCGGTTCGGTGGCCACGATGTACGTACCTACCGGCATGATGCGGCGGGCGAGGGCAGGCACGGTGCCGCCCAGCCAGGCGTTGCCGGCGAAGATGATCTGGCGACAGTTGAGCGCGCCCTGTGCAGTGACCAGCTGCAGGGCTCCGTCCTGGCGCCGGTAGTGCAGCACGCGACTGCCTTCGTGCAGCGTGGCGCCGGCGCGGCGCGCAGCAGCGGCGAGGCCGCGCACGTACTTCAGCGGATGCAGGTGGCCGCTGTTGGTGTCGTGCAGGCCGGCGATGTAGCGATTGCTGGCCACCAGTCGGCGCGTGGCGGCGGCATCGAGCAGCGCTACGCTGTGGTACCCATAGTCCTCGCGCAGCGAGCCGTGCCACGCGGCGAGCTCTTCGCGCTGGCGCGGCTTGATCGCCACATGCAGCTGGCCGGCCACGTAGTCGCAGTCGATGGCGTGCTGCACGATCAGCTGGCGCAGCAGTCCCAGCGCTTCCAGCGACATGTCCCAGATCCGCCGCGCATCCTGCGCACCCAGCAGCGCCGTGAGTTTCTCCTGGCCGGCGGCTACGCCGAAGATGGCCTGCGCGCCGCTGCGGCCGGAGGCGCCCCAGCCAACCTGTTCGGCCTCCAGTACGGTGACGCGATAACCGCGTGCGGCCAGATGCAAGGCAGCTGACAAGCCGGCGATGCCGCCGCCCACCACGCCCACGTCGCAGCTGGCCGCGCCGGCGAGCGGCGGCTGCACTGCAGGCGCGCGCAGCGAAGCCTGGTACCAGGATTGCGGCCTGACTGCGGTGCGGGTCATAGGGGTGCTAGCCTCCGGCCGGGCGCGTCACAGCGCAGGCAGCAAGGTCGCGATCTCGCCCGCGGTCACCTGCTGGCTGAACTCGTCCAGTTCATGCCGCTTCACGATGCCATACAGGCGGTGCAGCTCCGGCCCCAGCAATTCGCGTGCGAAAACACTGGTCGTGAACTGGTCCAGCGCAGTGGGCCAGTAGCGCGGCAGGTCTTCCCCATGGACGCCGGCGCCACCGTAGGGATTGCCTTCCAGCGGCGCCCGTGGCGCACGCTGCTCCGCCAGGCCCTTCAGTACGCCACCCAGCACCCAGCTCATGACCAGGTAGGGATTGGCGTCGGCGCCGGCCACTCGATGCTCGAGCCGGCGGTTGGCCGCATCGCTGACCGGCACGCGCAGGGCTGCGCCGCGGTTGTTCACCGACCAGTCGGCAGTGAGCGGCACATAGGCCTCGCTGCGGAAGCGGCGCCAGGAGTTGGACAAGGGCGCAAAGATCGCCATGCCGTCGGCCATGGTGCCGAGCAGGCCCGCGGCGGCATGGCGCATCTGCGGGCTGCCGAGCGGATCGTCCGCGGCGAACACATTGCGGCCGGCGGCATCGCCCATGCTCACGTGCAGATGCAGCCCGCTGCCGGCCATGTCGGCATAGGGTTTGGCGAGGAAGGTGGCATCCATGCCGTGATGGCGCGCCACGCACTTGACGATGCGCTTGAAGCGCACTGCCTGGTCACAGGCGGTCAGTGCATCGGCGCTGTGCGCCAGATTCACTTCGAACTGGCCGGGACCATACTCGGCCAGCGCCGTGGTGGAGGGCACACGTTGCACATGGCAGGCGCGGTCAATCTGCGCCAGCACGGTCGAGAATGCATCCAGGTCGAGCATCGAGTTGATCTGCGTGCGATGTTCGCGCCGCCCCGTCAGCGGCGAGACCGGCGGCTGCGGCAGGCCGCTGCCATCGAGCTGCCGGTCGATCAGGTAGAACTCCAGCTCAAGTGCCACCACCGGCGTCAGTCCCAGCGGCGCGAAGCGCGCCAGCACCCGCTGCAACAGATGCCGCGGGTCGCAGCTGAACGGCTGGCCATTGCGTTCGTGCATGGTCAGCTGCGCCTGGGCCACGCCATGATCCAGCCAGGGCACTTCGACCAGCGAGCCGGGCACTGGCAGGCAGGGGCGGTCGGCGTCACCCTCGTCGAATCCCAGTCCGGTGGCCTGCACCGTCTGACCAGGCACGTCGAGGGCGAACATCGACCCCGGCAGCAGCAGGCCATTGGCCAGCGTGCCGCGGGCGCTGGCCAGGTCCACCCGCTTGCCCCGATCCACCCCGTTCAGGTCGTGCAGCAGCAGGTCGATGAAGCGCAGCCCGGGATGGCTGGCAAGGTAGTTTTCAAGCTCCTGCTGCATTCGCACATTAGACCATGAAATTCAAAGAGTTAGAGGATGGAGCCTGCGGATGCCAAGCGGCCGGGGGTAGCCTTGTGGTCTAATGAAATCAGACACTTGAGGCCCATCACGGGCTTCTGTCACCACTGCGCCATGCCAGCCCGCCGACCCGTCATTGGTATTCCTGCCGACCGGCGCATGCTGGGCCTGCATCCCTTCCATGCTGCGGGCGAGAAATATCTCACGCCGCTGCTGCGCATCGCGGGCGCACTGCCGATGGTGCTGCCTGCGCTGGGTGATGAGCTGGGACTCGCCGAACTGATTCCGGCGCTGGATGGCGTGCTGTTCACTGGTAGCCCCTCGAACATCGAACCGCGCCACTATGGCGGCGAAGACAGTCGCGCCGGCACGCTGCACGATCCGGCGCGCGACGCCACCACGCTGGCACGGATTCCGCGCGCCATTGCCGCCGGCGTGCCGGTGCTGGGCGTCTGCCGTGGCTTCCAGGAGATGAACGTGGCCAGCGGCGGCACGCTGTGGCAGCACGTGCACGAGGTGCCTGGCCTGCACGTGCATCACGAGGACACCAGCAAGCCGCTGGATGTGCAGTACGGCCCCGCGCATGCCGTGAACCTGGTGCCGGGCGGACTGCTGGCCTCGATTGCCGGCCGCGAGCGCATTACGGTGAACTCGCTGCATCACCAGGGCGTGCGCGAACTGGGCCGGGGGCTGATCGCCGAGGCGTATGCGGATGACGGCCTGATCGAGGCCTTTCGCGTGGTCGGTGCCAGCCGCTTTGCGCTGGCCGTGCAGTGG
>DATKBK010000351.1:0-8737 GCA_035514045.1 Steroidobacteraceae bacterium
TGCGCGGCACCCACGGCGCCACCCGCGTGCTGATGCAGCCGGCCTCGGACGGTACTGGCGTCATCGCCGGTGGCGCGATGCGCGCCGTGCTGGAGTGCGTTGGCGTGCGCAACGTGTTGGCCAAGAGCTACGGCTCGCGCAACCCGATCAATGTGGTGCGCGCCACGATCAATGCGCTGTCCGCGGTGCGTTCACCCAACGACATTGCGGCCAAGCGCGGCAAGAGCGTCGAAGAGATCCTGGGATAAGACCTATGGCAACGAAATCCGTCCGCGTCACGCAGGTCAAGAGCACGTTCGGCGAGCTGCGCAACATCGTGTCGTCGGTGAAAGGCCTGGGCCTGCGCCGCCGCCACCACACGGTGCTGGTGCAGGACACCCCGCAGAACCGCGGCATGATCAATACCGCGATCCACCTGCTGAAAGTGGAAGAGGCGAAGTGATGAAACTGAACACCATCAAGCCGGCTGCGGGCGCCAAGCGCAACCGGCTGCGGGTCGGACGCGGCGCCTCTGCCGGCCAGGGCAAGACCTCGGGCCGCGGCGTGAAGGGCCAGCGCGCCCGCAAGGGCGGCTACCACAAGGTCGGCTTCGAGGGCGGCCAGATGCCGCTGCAGCGCCGCCTGCCGAAGGTCGGCTTCCGCTCGGCCATGAAGGCCACGCGCGCCGAGGTGCGCCTGTCGGAACTGAACGGCATCGAGGTCGAGGTGATCGACCTTGCGGTGCTGAAGAAGGCCGGCATCGTCGGCGCGCAGGCCGAGAAGGCCAAGGTCGTGCTGTCGGGCGAACTGAAGAAGGCCGTGACCCTTAAGGGCATCGGCGCCACCAAGGGTGCTGCCGCGGCCATCGAGAAGGCCGGCGGCCGCATCGAGGCGGCCTGAAGCCCCACTACTGGTAAAGACACCTAGAACATGGCCAACACCCCTGCAATGAATCCGGCGGCAGCGCTGGGCGACGCGACCCGCTTCGGCGAGATTCGCACACGCCTGGCGTTCCTGATCGGGGCGTTGATCGTGTATCGCATCGGCACGTTCATTCCCGTGCCGGGCATCAACACGCAGCGGGTTGCCGATTTCTTCGGCGAACAGTCCGGCACGATCCTGGGCGTGGTGAACATGTTCTCCGGCGGTGCGCTGGAGCGCATGTCGATCTTCGCCATGGGCGTGATGCCCTACATCTCCGCCTCGATCATCATGCAGATGATGTCGATGGTGGTGCCGTCGCTGATGGAGCTGCGCAAGGAAGGCGAGTCGGGTCGGCGCAAGATCACCCAGCTCACGCGCTATGGCACGGTGGTGCTGGGCTTCTTCCAGTCGTTTGCGGCTGCGGCCGCGCTGCAGACCAGCAACATGGTGCTGACCCCCGGACTCTTCGAGTGGATCCTTCCCGCGACGATCACCATGACCGCCGGCACGATGTTCCTGATGTGGCTCGGCGAGCAGATCACCGAGCGCGGCATCGGCAACGGCATCTCGATGCTGATCCTGGTGAGCATCATCTCCGGCCTGCCTGGCGCGGTGGGCAACACCGTGACCCAGGTCAACAGCGGCGAAATGGGTGGCCCGATGGCCATCGGGCTGCTGGTCAGCATCGTGTTGATCACCGCCTTCTGCGTGTTCATGGAGCGCGCCCAGCGGCGCATCACCGTGAACTATGCCAAGCGCCAGATGGGCCGGCGCATGATGGCCGGGCAGAGTACCCACCTGCCGTTCAAGCTCAACATGGCGGGCGTGATCCCGGCCATCTTCGCATCGAGCATCCTGATGTTCCCTGCGACGCTCGCCGCCTTCGCCGGCTCCAATCCCAATTCCGACGCGAGCGGCTGGATGCAGCGCATCTCCCTGGCGCTCTCGTACGGCGAGCCACTGCATCTGGTGCTCTACGGGGCGCTGATCATCGGCTTCGCGTTCTTCTACACGGCGCTGGTGTTCAACGCGCGCGACACCGCCGACAACCTCAAGAAGTCCGGGGCATTCATCCCGGGCATCCGCCCGGGCCAGCAGACCGGCGACTACATCGACCGGGTGCTCACGCGGCTGACGCTGTGGGGTGCCCTGTACATCGCGGCGGTCTGCCTGATCCCCGAGTTCTTGATGGCTTCACAAGGCGTGCCCTTCCAGTTCGGTGGCACCTCGCTGCTGATCGTGGTGGTCGTGATCATGGACTTCGCTTCGCAGCTGCAGGCGCATGCGATGTCTCACCAATATCCAGGTTTGATGAAGAAGGCCAATCTGCTGGGCGGCCGCAACAGCGACGCTTAAGGGTTCAAGCAATGAAAGTACGTCCATCCGTCAAGAAGATCTGCAAGAACTGCAAGATCGTGCGCCGTCGGGGCATCGTCTACGTGATCTGCGCCGACACGCGTCACAAGCAGCGCCAGGGCTGAGCGGGCCAGGTCTGAACAGGAACTATTCGGAGAGCATGTAATGGCACGTATTGCCGGCATCAATATCCCGATGAACAAGCACGTGTGGGTCGGCTTGACCCACATCTATGGCGTGGGTCGGACCCGCGCCAAAGAGTGCTGCACCATCGCGGGCGTCGCTCATACCACCAAGGTGAAGGACCTCACCGAAACCGAAGTCGCGGCACTGCGGTCGCAGATCGCCAAGTGGCTGGTCGAGGGCGACCTGCGCCGTGATGTGTCGATGAACATCAAGCGTCTGATGGACCTGGGCACCTGGCGCGGCATGCGCCACCGCAAGGGCCTGCCGATGCGTGGGCAGCGCACCCGCACCAATGCGCGCACCCGCAAGGGCCCACGCAAGCAGGCGGTGAAGCTCAATGCACCCCCGGGCAAGGCGTAACGCACAAGGCTTATACAAGGGCAACGAAGCAAGATGGCCGATCAGAAAACATCCGCTGCCAACGCAGCGGCAGCCGCGAAGAAGCCGAAGAAGGCGCGCAAGAACGTGCTGGATGGCATTGCGCATATCCACGCCTCCTTCAACAACACGATCATCACGATCACCGATCGCCAGGGCAACACGCTGTCCTGGGCGACGTCGGGCGGTTGCGGCTTCCGCGGTTCGCGCAAGAGCACGCCTTTTGCCGCCCAGGTGGCGGCCGAGAAGGCTGGTGTTGCCGCGCAGGAGCACGGCCTGAAGAACGTCGAGGTGCGGGTTGGCGGGCCTGGCCCCGGTCGCGAGTCCGCGGTGCGCGCGCTCAACGGCTGCGGGCTGAAGATAACCAGCATCGAAGACGTCACACCGATTCCGCACAACGGCTGCCGGCCGCCCAAAAAGCGCCGGGTCTGAGGTAAGTCATGGCACGATACACCGGTCCGAAGTGCAAGCTGTCGCGACGCGAGGGCACCGATCTGTTTCTCAAGAGTGGCGCCAAGCCGCTCGAGAGCAAGTGCAAGCTGTCGGTGCCGCCGGGCGGCATCAAGAGCGAGCGCCGCCAGCGCCTGTCCGACTACGGCACCCAGCTGCGCGAGAAGCAGAAGCTGCGCCGCATGTACGGCGTGCTCGAGCGGCAGTTCCGCGGCTACTACCAGGAGGCCGCGCGCCGTCCCGGCTCCACCGGCGAGACGCTGCTGAAGCTGCTCGAATGCCGGCTGGACAACGTGGTTTACCGCATGGGCTTCGCGGTCACCCGCGCCGAGGCGCGCCAGCTCGTCAGCCACAAGGGCGTCGAGGTCAATGGTTCGACCGTGACCATTGCCTCCTACCAGGTGAAGGCGGGCGACGTGGTGCAGGTCCGCGAAAAGTCGCGCAAGCAATTGCGCATCCAGAATGCGCTAACCGTGGCCGCCCAGGTGGGTTTCCCGGATTGGCTCGAAGTGAACGACAAGGAATTCCGCGGCGTGTTCAAGGCCGCTCCGGCGCGCGATGAAGTGCTGCCGGATATCAATGAAAACCTGGTAGTCGAGCTGTACTCGAAGTGATGTGGAGGTTCGATGACATCCTCAGTGAATGAATTTCTCAAGCCCCGCGTGGTCAAGGTGCAGCCGGTCGCACCGCGCCAGGCGCGCGTGGTGATCGAGCCCTTCGAGCGCGGCTTCGGCCACACGCTCGGCAATGCCCTGCGCCGGGTGCTGCTGTCCTCAATGCCGGGTGCCGCGATCACCGAGGTGGAGATCGAGGGCGTGCTGCACGAGTACACCAGCATCGAAGGTGTGCAGGAGGATGTCGTGGACGTCCTGCTGAATCTCAAGGCGGTTGCGATCCGGATGCACTCGCGCGACAGCGCCGAGCTGCGCCTGTCGAAGAAGGGCCCGGGCCCGGTGACGGCCGGCGACATCCAGACCGATCACGACATCGAGATCGTGAATCCGGAGCTGGTCATCGCCAACCTGACCCAGTCCGGCAGCCTGTCGATGACGCTGAAGATCGAGAAGGGCCGCGGCTACCGCCCGGCACAGCAGCGCGCCGCGTTCGAGGAGTCCTCGCGTCCGATCGGCCGCCTGCAGCTCGATGCGTCGTTCAGCCCCGTGCGCCGGGTCACCTACGCGGTGGATTCGGCGCGCGTCGAACAGCGCACCGACCTCGACAAGCTGGTGCTCGATATCGAGACCAACGGCACGATCGATGCGGAAGAAGCCATCCGCCGCGCCGGCAGCATCCTGAAGGATCAGCTGTCGGTGTTCGTCGACCTGCAGGGCGAGGACGAGGCCGGCAGCGCCAAGGTCACAGAGATGCAGTTCGATCCGCTGCTGCTGCGGCCTGTGGATGAGCTGGAGCTCACCGTCCGCAGCGCCAACTGCCTCAAGGCGGAGAACATCCACTACATCGGCGATCTGGTGCAGCGTACGGAAGTGGAACTGCTGCGCACGCCCAATCTGGGCAAGAAGTCGCTCACCGAGATCAAGGAAGTGCTGCAGGGCCACGGCCTGATGCTGGGCATGCGGCTGGAAGGCTGGCCGCCGGCCGGGTTGCGTCACGACGAGGCTGTATAGCCCTACGGGCTGGATTTAACGGGGGTGCTGCGCACCCCCGTCCAAAGACTGGATAGAAAGAGAATCTTGTATGCGCCATCAACTTTCAGGTCGCCAGCTGTCGCGCAATGCGCCGCATCGCCGGGCGATGCTGCGCAACATGGCCGCGTCGCTGCTGCGCCATGAGGCCATCCGCACCACCCTGCCCAAGGCGAAGGAGCTGCGGCGCGTGGTGGAGCCGCTCATTACCCTGGCCAAGGTCGATACCGAAGCCAAGCGCCGCGTGGCATTTTCGCGCCTGCGCGATGCCGACGTGGTCACCAAGCTGTTCGCCGACCTGGGGCCGCGCTTCAAGGCAAGGGCTGGTGGGTACACGCGCATCCTGCACATGGCGCCACGTCCTGGTGACTCTGCTCCCATGGCATTGATGCAGCTGGTGGATGGCCCTGCTGCCGCCGATGCGGCCGACGATGAAGGCAAGGCAGGCAAGAAGAAGGCCAAGG
Source organism: Steroidobacteraceae bacterium (assembly GCA_035514045.1). GTDB lineage: Bacteria > Pseudomonadota > Gammaproteobacteria > Steroidobacterales > Steroidobacteraceae > ZC4RG30. The sequence goes on from DATKBK010000351.1 coordinate 5,381, forward strand.
CAAAGAGCAAGGCCAAGGCTGCGCCGAAAAAGAAGGCTGCCCCGAAGAAGAAGGCCGCTGCGGCCTGATTCGCTCCGCCAGCGCGATCTGACCAAGGGCCCCGTCCATCCAGACGGGGCCTTTTTCATTGGGGCCTGCGAAAGGTTTGCTCGAACCGACTCGTTATGCCGGCCGCTCGCCCGCCACCGTGGTGCGGTACATCTCACGGCGATGGCCTTCGTAGTCATTGAAAGCCTGGTGCACACAGGCCCGGTTGTCCCACAGCACCAGCATGTCCGGCTCCCACCGCAGGCGGCAGGTAAAGGCCGGTTGCGTGATGTGGTCGGTGAGCATCTTCATCACGGGCGCCGATTCGCTCGCGTTCATGCCTTCGATGCCGATGGCATAGGAAGGGTCGATATACAGCGATTTCTCACCGGTGCGCGCGTGCGTGCGCACCAGTGGATGCACCGCGCCCTCAAGCTTGCGCCGCAGGCCCTGCGGAAGCTCGGCCAGCGCGCGCGTGGCCACCAGCTTGCCGACCGGATTGTCGCGCGCCTCGGCATTGGCCTGCGCCGAAGCCAGCACATCGCGCATCGAGAAATGTACCCGCAACTCACCGCTCATTCGCTGTGTAGCCGGTCCGAGCGTACGGTAGGCGAGCGCGGCATTCGCCCACAGGGTGTCACCACCCCAGGGCGGTATCTGCACCGCGCGCAGGGTGGTGATGGATGGCGGCTGGTTGAGGAAGGGTGAGTCCGTATGCCAGCCCGACCCGAACACATGGGCCGAGTGGTCGTCGGCTTCCTTGATGAGGGGCTGGACCTCGCGAAATCCGGCCACGCCGTCGGTGTAGGCATCCTCAGCGAACTCGCCGAAGCGGCGGCTGAAGGCATGATGGGCGGCGTGTCCGATGCGCTGGCCGCGCAGGAACACCATCTTGTGGCGGAACAGGGCCTGTTCGATTTCGGCGAATTGCGCATCGCTGGTGGCGGCTACATCCACGCCGCGGATCTCCGCACCCATCGCAGCCGCCAGCGGCAGCACCTCGATGTGCTGACAGGGCAATGCCGTATTGTCGAAACCGCCATGCGGATGCAGATACATCGGACCCCCTTTGCGCCGCCTTCATCCTAAGGCTGCAGCCCGGGTTGCCGCCAGCGCTGCGAGCGGTCTAGGCTTCCGGAGCCAGCGGCCGTTATGGTCAACGGCCTCGCCACTCCAGCAAATCAAGCATCGAGGGAAGAACCATGAGTCTCGCATCGGAGTTCAAGGAATTTGCCATGAAGGGCAATGTCGTCGATATGGCCGTGGGCATCATCATCGGCGCGGCCTTCGGCAAGATTGTCTCGTCGCTGGTGGCCGATGTGGTCATGCCGCCGCTGGGCCGGGTGCTGGCCGGTGTCGACTTCGCGGATCTGGCCTGGCAGGTCGGAACGGCGCCCGATGGCAGCGCCATCCTGCTCAAGTACGGCTCCTTCATCCAGGCCATGCTCGACTTCCTGATCATCGCCTTCGTGATCTTCCTGGCCATCAAGGGGCTCAACCGGCTGAAGCGGCCGCCTGCCAAGGTGGCAGTGGTGGAGCCGCTGGCGCCGCCCCGCAGCGAGTTGCTGCTGGAAGAGATTCGCGATCTGCTGAAGAAGCAGGCCTGAAGCGATCGGGCCGGGCGCGAGGCGTGCCCGGCGGCTTCAGCCCACGCTGGCGAAGGCGGTGCGGGTGAGGTTTTCGTGTCCGGTGGCCGTCACCACCACGTTGTCCTCGATGCGGATGCCGCCACAGGCCGCGAGCCCTTCGACCAGCGGCCAGTTCACGGCGTGCGCATGCGGGCCGGCGCGCAGCTGCGCCAGCAGACTGTCGATGAAGTACACGCCCGGCTCCACCGTCACCACCATGCCGGGCGCAAGCTTGCGGGTCAGACGCAGCGCCGGGTGTCCTGGCGGCCGGGGGATGGGCTCGGCGTCAGCAGCGGGTCGGAAGCCGCCCACGTCGTGCACCTGCAGGCCCAGCAGATGGCCCAGGCCATGCGGCAGAAATGCAGCTGAGACTCCGGTGGCCAGAGCTTCTTCAGGTTCCAGCCGGATCACGCCGGCATTGCGCAGGAGCCGTGCCACGAGGCGGTGCGCGGTGAAATGCAGCTCACGCCAGTCAATCCCCGGCGCCACCGCATTGCATAGCTCCTGCTGCAGCGCATGCATACCGTCGATGAGTGACGCGAACAGCCCCGGGTTCATGGCCCAGCTGCGGGTGATATCGCTGGCGTAACCGCGCCATCCTGCGCCCGCGTCGATCAGCAGCGACAGGGACCGTGCCGGCGGGCGCGTGTCGCGTCGCTGGTAATGCAGCGTGGCGGCGTGGTCATTCAGCGCCACGATGGGCGGGTAGGGCAGCTGCGTCTCTGCCTGGCGCACGGCCGCCAGGAAGGCGAGGTGGATGTCGAACTCTGCGGCCCCCTGCCGAAAGGCCCGTTCTGCAGCCAGGTGGCCAGTTACGCCGATCTGCGTGGCTTCGCGCAGGCAGGCCAGCTCGTAGGGGCTCTTGAGGCAGCGCGCCTGCTCCAGCCGGGTCAGCAGCGCAGTTGGATTTCTGTCCCAGGCTTCGATTGGCTGCGTTTCCTCGCCAATCCAGGCAACTCTCCCCGGATATTGATCCGAAGGTGAAACAAATGTACCCGCCTCTGTCCTGACCTCAATGTCGAACAGACCCGTCCAGGGCCCGTCTGGGACCTCCGGCGGGCTGTGCCAATAGTCCTCTGACGCCACATGAAGCAGCCGCGGCGTGCGCCCCGGCAACAACTGAATCTGGCTGCCCGGCGCTGGCGCCGCCGGCACCAGCCAGTTGAACCAGGGGTTTGGGCGGAAGGGATAGGGCTGATCGTCCAGGAACGCCAGCCGGGGTGTGCCGGCCGCGATCACCAGGCAGTCGTAACCGAGCTCCGCCAGCGCGTTGTCGATACACGACTGCGCCTGACGCAGATGGCCGGCAAACAGCACTTCGTCGATTGCACTCCATGGCATGGCAGCGCCAAGGATACGCGCCGCCGACACTGCGCGCGCGAGCTTTGTCGTGAATAAGCGACGGTTGCAGCGTGAAATCCACGATGCATTTTGAATCGCGTCACGGATTCGCTAGACTTCAAAGCCTGCGACGCAAAATTCTGGTGGCTGATACCGCCTCCGCTTTTGTGTTGTGTTTGTGCCTATGGTCTCTTTCCACTCATTTCCTGCTGGGGATAATTCATGATGAAAATCAAACTCGCTCTGAGCGCCGTTGCCGTTGCGCTGACTCTGGCCGCCTGCTCGAAGCAGGACGACGCCGCTTCGGCTGCTGACGCTGCCGCCGAATCGGCCACCGAGGCCGCTGCTGCCGCGTCCGATG
>DATKBK010000352.1:0-3106 GCA_035514045.1 Steroidobacteraceae bacterium
GTAGGTCCTGCTATGCGGTACACGCTCCTAGGCGTGGCAGGCGGTGGTTTGCGCTACACTGGCCAGCCGGCACGCACCTGCTGCCGCACCGCCTTTCCCGCCACAGCCCGCATGAGCCAGGTCTTCCAGATCCATCCACAGTCGCCACAGCGCCGCCTGATCGGTCAGGCGGTGTCGATGCTGCGTGCCGGCGCGCTGGTGGTGTACCCCACGGACTCGAGCTACGCGCTGGGTTGTGCGCTGACCGCACTGGCGGCGCAAACGCGCATCCGTCGCCTGCGCGGGCTGGTCGACTCGCACTTCCTGACCCTGGTGTGCCGCGACCTGTCGGAACTGGCGGTGTATGCGAAGGTGGACAACCCTGCCTTTCGCGTGCTGCGGGCGCACACGCCGGGCCCGTTCACCTTCATCCTCAAGGCCACGCGCGACGTGCCGCGGCGCTTGCAGGATCCCAAGCGGCGCACCGTCGGATTGCGCGTACCGGCGCATTCGGTCGCGCAGGCGCTGCTCGAAGCGATGGGCGAGCCCTTGCTGAGCACCACCTTGCGCCTGCCAGGTGCGGATGTGCCGCTGAGCGAGCCCGACGACATCGTGCAGCAGGTCGGGCGGCAGGTGGACCTGGTGCTGGCGAGCGGCGCGTGCGGCGTACAGGCCACCTCCGTGGTGGACCTGACCGAAGATGTGCCGGTCGTGGTGCGCCGGGGCATGGGCGACATCGCCGCCTTCGCGAACTGACGGGAAGAACGGGCAGCAATGGAACTGGCGTGGCCGGCGAAGTTGGCGGTGTGGGTCGTGCCGGTGCTGTTCGCGATCACGGTGCACGAGGTCGCGCACGGCTGGGTGGCGCGCCAGCTCGGCGATCGCACGGCGCAGATGATGGGGCGCCTGACCTTGAATCCGATCAAGCACATCGATCCGGTCGGCACGCTGCTGGTTCCGGCGGTGCTGTTGCTGATGGGCGGTATCCTGCTGGGCTGGGCCAAGCCGGTGCCGGTGGTCGTGCGCAACCTGCGCCGGCCCAAGCGCGACATGGCGATCGTGGCCGCGGCCGGGCCGGCGGCCAACCTGCTGATGGCGCTCGGCTGGGCGGTGGTGACCCGGCTGGCGGTGGACTACCATCTGACCCTCGAGGGCGACACCAGCCTGGTGGCCCTGTTCGTGCTGTCGGCGGGGGTCGCCGGGGTATTCATCAACACGGTCCTGATGGTGCTGAACCTGCTGCCCATCCCGCCGCTGGACGGCGGGCGCGTGCTGGCGGGGATGCTGCCCGCGCCGCTTGCGGGCTGGTTCGAGCGCGTCGAACCCTTCGGGCTGATCATCGTGCTGGTGTTGCTGGTCAGCGGCGGGCTCGCCTGGCTGATGCTGCCGGCAGTCAATCTGGTCCTCGCCGCGATCCTCGATCTCGTGCAGGTTTCAATGACGGATTACGTACAGGTGTATTCGATGATTCGACCCAGGCTGGGAAGCTGATGAGTTCGGTACCGAGCCAGCATCAACGGGTACTGTCCGGCATGCGGCCCACCGGGCGGCTGCATCTGGGTCACTACCACGGCGTGCTCAAGAACTGGGTGCGCCTGCAGCACGAGTACGAGTGCTTCTTCTTCGTCGCCGACTGGCACGCGCTGACCACGCACTACGAGGAACCTCAGACCATCGGTCCGCATGTGTGGGACATGGTCATCGACTGGCTCGCCGCCGGCATCGATCCGGGCGATGCGAAGCTGTTCATCCAGTCGCGGGTCCCGGAACACGCCGAGCTGCACGTGCTGCTGTCCATGGTCACGCCGCTGGGCTGGCTCGAGCGCGTGCCCAGCTACAAGGATCAGCAGGAAAAGCTCAAGGAGCGCGATCTGGCGACCTACGGCTTCCTGGGCTACCCGCTGCTGCAAAGCGCCGACATCCTCATCTACAAAGCCGGCCTGGTGCCGGTCGGCGAGGACCAGGTGGCGCACATCGAGTTCACCCGCGAGGTGGCGCGGCGCTTCAACTTCGTGTTCGGCCGCGAGGCGGGCTTCGAGGACAAGGCCGAGGCGGCCATCCGCAAGCTGGGCAAGAAGAACGCGAAGCTGTACCGCGAGCTGCGCCGGCGTTATCAGGAGCAGGGTGACGAGGACGCGCTGGCCACCGCGCGCGCGCTGCTCGAGGGTCAGCAGAACATCACGCTGGGCGATGGCGAACGGCTGTACGGCTACCTGGAAGGCGGCGGCAAGGTGATCCTGCCCGAGCCGCAGGCGCTGCTCACGCCGGCCTCGAAGTTGCCGGGTCTGGACGGGCAGAAGATGTCCAAGTCCTACGACAACGTGATCACGCTGCGCGAGGATGCCGATTCGGTGGCACGCAAGCTCAAGACCATGCCGACCGATCCCGCGCGTGTGCGCCGTACCGATCCCGGCGATCCGGACAAGTGTCCGGTGTGGCAACTGCACCAGGTCTACTCCGACGACAGCACCCGTGAGTGGGCCAGCGCCGGCTGCCGCAGCGCCGGCATCGGCTGTCTGGAATGCAAGGCGCCGGTGATCGAGGCCGTGCTCGCCGAGCTGGCGCCGCTGCAGGCGCGCGCCCGCGAGTACGAGGCACAGCCCGATGTGGTGCGCGCGATCATCGCGGAGGGGTGCGATGCGGCCAGGGACGCGGCGCGCGAAACGCTGGAAGACGTGCGCGAGGCGATGGGGCTGGACTACCGATGACGATGAACGTCCAGGCCGGCGAGGACGGCGCGGCGAAGCCGCCGTCTCCTTATCAGCAGGAGATGCCGTTCGCGATCGTGGAAGGCGCGCCGATCACCGAGCTGCCGCGCGATCTGTACATCCCGCCGCAGGCGCTGGAAGTGTTCCTGGAGGCGTTCGAGGGCCCCCTGGATCTGCTGCTGTACCTGATCAAGAAGCAGAATCTGGACATCCTGAACATCCCCATCGCCGAGATCACGCGCCAGTACATGGTGTACGTGGAGCTGATGAAGGAGCTGCGCCTGGAACTGGCTGCCGAGTACCTGGTGATGGCGGCCATGCTGGCCGAGATCAAGTCGCGCATGCTGCGGCCGCGTCCGACCAGCGAGGATGCCGAGGAGGACGATCCGCGCGCCGAGCTGGTGCGCCGGCTGCAGGAG
>DATKBK010000353.1:0-2324 GCA_035514045.1 Steroidobacteraceae bacterium
TCGATCAGGTCGGTCCAGCGGTTGCGCGCGGCAAACTCCTCCAGGTAGATCGCAGCGGCAACGCCGATGGGGAACGACAGCACCAGCGTCACCGCCAGCGTCAGCAGCGACCCCACCAGCGCCCCCAGCACGCCGGCCTGCTCCGGATCGCGCGAGTCGCCGTTGGTGAAGAAGCCGGTATTGAAGGCCAGTTCCAGCTGGTCGCGCTCACCCAGCGCATCGATCCAGCCGAGCTGCTCGTCGGTCAACACGCGACTGCCCTCGGGCAGGTCGCGGTCGATGTGCCCCTTGAGCAGCTGGTCCACGTTGGCGCCGGCCAGGAAGGTAATCGATTCACGGCTGCCGATCAGCGACGGATTGGCCTCGATGCGACGCTGCAGCTTGAACGGCGCGGCGCTGCTGACCAGCTCGTAGAGCGAGCGGGTACGCTCCCTGCCCTCCACGCCAGGGAAGCTCTCGTTCAACGCAGCGCGGATCAGCGCGTTGTAGTTGGCGGTCGCCAGCACCTCCGGATCGCGCGTGCCGGCAGGATCTATCTCGGCCTCATCGTAGTGGATGTCCAGGGTCAGCTCGGCCTGGCGGAATGCCGACACACCCTGCCCGAAGATGGATCCGAACAGGAACACCACGAAGATCACGCCCAGCAGCACTGCGGTCAGGCCATAAAGGCGGAAGCGTCGCTCTGCCCGGTAGCGGCGACGCAGGGTCTTTTCCACCTGCGCGCGGGTATGTTCGTGCGCGGGATTACTCATACTGTTCCCGGTACTTGCGTACCACATAGAGCGCAATGACGTTCAGCGCCAGGGTCACGACGAACAGCATCAGGCCGAGCGCAAAGGCGGCGAGCGTCTTGGGGCTGTCGAATTCCTGGTCACCGGTGAGCAGCGTCACGATCTGCACGGTCACGGTGGTAACCGCTTCGAGCGGATTGGCGGTCATGTTGGCGGCCAGACCCGCCGCCATCACCACGATCATGGTCTCGCCGATGGCGCGCGACACGGCCAGCAGCACGCCGCCAACAATGCCCGGCAGCGCGGCGCGCAGCACCACCTGGCGGATGGTTTCGGAGCGCGTGGCGCCCAGCGCAAAGGCACCATCCCGCAGCGACTGTGGCACGGCGCTGATCATGTCGTCGGCCAGTGAGGATACGAACGGGATGATCATGACGCCCATCACCAGGCCCGCGGCAAGCGCGCTCTCGGAGGCGACTTCCAGTCCCAGCGACTCGCCGAAGGTGCGCAGCGCAGGCCCGACGGTCAGCGCGGCGAAGAAACCATAGACCACCGTGGGAACGCCCGCGAGGATCTCGAGCAGCGGCTTGGCCCAGGCGCGAAAGCGCCGATTGGCGTACTCGGCCAGGTAGATTGCCGAGAACAGGCCGACGGGCACGGCGATCAGCATGGCGATGCCAGAGATCATCATGGTGCCGAGGAACAGCGGCACGGCGCCGAAGCTGCCGGAGGAACCGACCTGATCCTCGCGCAGTGCAGTCTGCGGACTCCAGTTCAGTCCGAACAGGAATTCATGCACCGGCACGCTGCGGAAGAACAGCGCCGATTCGTACACCACCGACAGCAAGATGCCCAGGGTCACGAACACTGCCAGCGAGGCGCAGATCAGCAGCAGCACCTCGCCGATCTTCTCCACTCCATTGCGGGCACGCAGGTCCGGGGCAATGCGCGAGCGAACCACGACGATGGCGAGCAGCCCCAGCCCCAGCACCAGGCCGGTCAGCGCCAGTGCCGACGTGCCGCGCAGCCGCTGATAATGCGCCGCCGCCTGCTGCACATGCGGCTCGAGCATTTCCATCGGCACGGCCCCGGAGAGCGCGTTGCGCACATCGTTCATGAGCAGGCCGAGCACGCCCGGGTCTGCCGGCGCAGCGTCGCCGAGGCGGGCGGTGACCAGGGCGGTGAGGATGCGATCCTGGAATACCAGCCACAGGACCAGCACCAGCAGGCAGGGCAGCGCGCACCACAGCGCCGTCAGCAGGCCGTGGTAGCTGGGCAGCGAGTGAAGTTGCCGGATGCCGCGGCCGCCGCCTACTGTCGCCAGGGAGCGGAACTTGCCGAGCCAATATCCAAGCACCGCCATTGCGGCGATAACCAACAGCAGTGCGCCAGTAGACATGAGCTATCGCAGGTTACCGTTCAGAAACGCCCAATGTAACCGCCCAATGTGACAATCGCTGTCACATTCAGAAGCGGAAGTTCATGTCCAGCTGGACCCGATTGTAATCCCGCCCCTCGACCAGCCCGAGGCCATCGACCGTGACCGGTTGGTCCAGATTGGTCTCGGTGATCTGCCAGGCCAGGTTCACGGTC
>DATKBK010000354.1:0-11337 GCA_035514045.1 Steroidobacteraceae bacterium
GCAGACGCGCGAGCCGCGCGCACTGCTCGAAAGCGTGGTCAATGCAGGGTCGGTGTTCCTCGGCGCCTGGTCGCCGGAATCCATGGGTGACTACTGCTCGGGTACCAACCATGTGTTGCCCACGTATGGTTATGCACGGGCCTACAGCGGCCTGTCGCTGAGCGATTTCCAGAAACGCATCACGGTGCAGGAGCTCACCGCCGACGGCCTGCGTACGCTGGGACCTGTGGCCGAGACGCTGGCCTCGCTCGAAGGGCTGGACGCGCACGCCCGCGCCGTGACCATCCGGCTCGAAGCGCTGGCGGTATCGTGAGCGCGCAGCCCACTGCTGCTGGGGGGATCGAAGCGGTGGTGGCGCACGCGCGCCCCGATATCCGCGCGCTGACCCCCTACAGCCACGCGGCCTGGGAACCGTCGCTGACGCGCATGCATGCCAACGAGCTGCCCTGGCGCGTCGAGGGCGACGCTTCGGCGGCCGGCCTCAACCGCTATCCCGAGCCGCAGCCGCCCGCGCTGGTCGCGGCGCTGGCGCGCCTGTACGGCGTGACGCCCGCCCAGCTGCTGGTCGGTCGAGGCAGCGACGAGGCCATCGACCTGCTGCTGCGCGTGTTCTGCCGCGCCGGCGTGGACAACGTCATCATCTGTCCGCCCACCTTCGGCATGTTCGGGGTGGCTGCGCGCATCCAGGGGGCCGAGGTGCGCGCGGTGCCGCTGCGCGCCGAGGCGGGCTTTGCGCTGGACGAGCCGGCCTTGCTCGCACGCGTGGATGACAACACCCGGCTGGTGTTCGTCTGCACCCCGAACAATCCCACGGCCAATGCCGTGCCGCCGGACCAGCTGGTGCGCATCGCGCGGGCGCTGGCCCCGCGCGCGATACTGGTGGTGGACGAGGCCTACATTGATTTCGCCTCGGTGCCCAGCCTCGCGCAACGGCTGGCCGAGCTGCCGAATCTCGCCATCCTCAGGACCCTGTCGAAGGCGCATGGCCTGGCCGGCGCGCGGGTGGGAGCGCTGCTTGCAGCGCCGGAGATCATCCAGCTGGCACGCAAGGTGATTCCGCCCTACGCGATCACGGAGCTGACCGTCGAGGCGGTCACGCCGCTGCTGGACACCGAGGCGCTGGCGCGAACGCAAGCCAGAATCGCCGACCTGCTGGAGGAGCGTGCGCGCCTTGCCACAGGCCTTGCCGGCTCGTCGCTGGTCACCAGGGTGTGGCCCAGCGACGCGAACTTCCTGCTGGTGAATTGCAGCGATGCAGCCGCGGTGCTGGCGCGTGCACGAGGTGCCGGCCTGCTCATCCGTGACGTGCGGCAGCCGGCGCTGCCGGATGCGGTGCGCATCTCCGTGGGCACGCCGCAACAGAACCACCGCCTGCTGGAGGCCCTGGCATGAACACCGCGCCGCAGAAGTACCTGTTTCTGGATCGCGATGGCACGCTCATCGAAGAGCCGGCTGATGAGCAGGTCGACAGCCTCGCCAAGGTGCGCTGGATGCCGGGGGTGTTTGCAGCGTTGCAGAAACTAACCGCGGCCGGCTACCGGTTGGTGATGGTGACCAACCAGGATGGGCTGGGCACGGCGAGCTTCCCGCGCGAGGACTTCGAAGCACCGCAGCAGCTCGTGCTCGACACGCTGGCCTCGCAGGGCCTCACCTTCGATGAAGTGTTCGTGTGCCCGCACAAGGCGGCCGACGGCTGTGCCTGCCGCAAGCCGCAGCCCGGCATCCTGGGCGACTTCCTGCAGCGTGCGCAGATTGATCTGGCGGCCAGCGCGGTGGTGGGCGACCGGCAGACCGACCTCGACTTCGCGCGCAACATCGGCGTGCGCGGCCTGCGGGTGCGCAAGGATGGCGACGCCCCTGAGACGTGGCCGGCCATCGCCGCCGAGCTGCTGGCGCGGCGCGCAACGGTTCAGCGACGCACCAAGGAAACCGATATTCGCGTGCAGGTGGATCTGGACGCGGAGAGCCCCATCCATGTTGCCACCGGCATCGGCTTCTTCGACCACATGCTGGAGCAGATCGCCCGGCACGGCGGCTTCTCGCTGCAGCTGGAATGCAAGGGCGACCTGCACATCGACGAGCATCACACGGTCGAGGACTGCGCGCTGGCGCTGGGCGAAACGCTGCGCAAGGCGCTGGGCGACAAGCGCGGCATCGGTCGCTACGGCTTCCTGCTGGCCATGGACGAGTCGCGCGCACAGGTGGCCATCGATCTTTCGGGCCGCCCCTACGCGGTGTGGGAGGGCAGCTTCGGCCGCAGTGAAGTGGGCGGCCTGCCCACCGAGCTGGTGCCGCATTTCTTCCGCTCGCTGAGCGACGCGCTGGGTGCAGCGCTGCATGTCAGCGTCACGGGCGAGAACACCCACCACATGGTCGAGGCCAGCTTCAAGGGCGTGGGCCGCGCCCTGCGGCAGGCGTTTCGCCATGAGGGCAGCGAGCTGCCTTCGACCAAGGGCGTGCTGTGAGCGATGTGGTCGTCATCGACAGCGGCGGCGCCAATCTCGCCTCGCTGATGCACGCATTGCGACGGCTTGGCGCGGAGGCCGCGGTGAGCACGGACGCCCTGCGCATCCGGGCTGCGTCGCATGTGCTGCTGCCTGGCGTGGGCGCGGCGCCCGATGCCATGGCACGGCTGCAGGCAGCGGGAATCGATGAGCTGCTGCCGACGCTTGCCCAACCCGTGCTGGGCATCTGCCTGGGTATGCAGCTGCTGTTCGACGCCTCGGAAGAAGCATCTGGCGATGCGGTGGAAACGCCGTGCCTGGGCCTGGTGCCAGGGCGCGTGGCGCGTATGGCCGCCAGCCCCGAACGCCCGGTGCCGCACATGGGCTGGAACCAGCTGGAGCTGTTGCGCGCCGATCCGCTGTTCGACGGCATTGCGGCCGGTGAATACATGTATTTCGTGCATAGCTTTGCCGCACCTGTGGCCGGCGACACCTTAGCCGCCACCGACTACAGCGGCCGCTTCACCGCGGCCGTGCGCCGCGGCAATTTCCGCGGCGTGCAGTTCCATCCCGAACGCTCGGCGGCAGCCGGCGCCCGTCTGCTCGCCAACTTCCTCGCCATTCAGGACTAGTCGTGCTGCTGATCCCTTCCATAGACCTGCGCGGCGGCCACTGCGTACGCCTGCTCAAGGGCGAGTTCCATGCGGAGACCCGCTATGAGGTCGATCCGGTGGAACTGCTGGGCCGCTATGCCGATGCGGGCGTGCGCTGGTTGCACCTGGTCGATCTGGACGGTGCCCGCGACGGCACGCCGGGCAATCGCGAATTGATCGCCCGCATGGCTGCGCAGCAGCGCATCCGTATCCAGCTCGGCGGTGGTCTGCGTGATCGGAAGCTGGCGGAGGCGGCGTTCACTGCTGGTGTGGCACGTGCCGTGATCGGCAGCGCCGCGGTCGAGAACCCGACGCTGCTGCGCGAACTGCTGGCCGCGCACGGACCGGAGGCCGTGTGTCTGGCCATCGACGTGCGCATCGACACCAGTGGCGTCCCACGGGTCCGCACGCGCGGTTGGGTGCAGGAACACGCCCTGTCGCTGTGGGAGCTGCTGGAATCCTTCGGCGACACGCCCCTGCGGCATGTGCTCTGTACCGACATCGAGCGCGACGGCGCCCTCGCCGGCCCCAGCCTGGCGCTTTATGAAGAAGCACAGCGCCGCTGTCCGCACATTGCCTGGCAGGCCTCGGGTGGCATCGGTTCGGCAGCTGATCTGGCGCGCCTGGACGCGCTGGGTTTGGCCGCCGCGGTCAGCGGCAAGGCCCTGCTCGAAGGCCGCATCAGCATGGAGGAGTTGCAGCCATACTTGCCCGCCGCCTGATTCCCTGCCTTGACGTGCGCGACGGCCAGGTGGTCAAGGGCGTGCGTTTTCGCGACCATCGCGTGGTTGGCGAGATCCTCGAGCTCGCGGGTCGCTATCGTGACGAGGGCGCCGACGAGCTGGTGTTCTATGACATCACCGCCAGTCCCGAAGGCCGCTCGGTGGATCGCTCGTGGATCAGCCGCGTGGCCGCCGTGCTGGACATCCCCTTCTGCGTAGCCGGCGGCATCCGCTCGGTGGTCGATGCCGAAGCCATCCTCAATGCCGGCGCCGAGAAGGTATCGGTAAACTCCCCCGCACTGACCGATCCGGAACTGATCGACCGGCTGGCAGCGCGCTTCGGCTCGCAATGCGTGGTGGTGGGAATCGACAGCCAGACCACGGCCGAAGGCTTTCGTGTCTACCAGTTCACTGGCGATCCGGACCGCAGCCGCGACTCCGGTCGCGACACGCTGCAGTGGGTGCGCGAGGCCCAGGCCCGCGGCGCCGGCGAGATCGTACTCAACTGCATGGCCAGCGACGGCGTGCGGCGTGGCTATGACCTGGCGCAGCTCATGGCAGTGCGGGCCGTCTGCGCCGTGCCGCTGGTGGCCTCCGGTGGCGCCGGCGCGCCAGAGCACTTCGCGCAATTGTTCGAGCGGCGTGCGGCCGATGCAGCGCTGGCGGCCAGCGTGTTCCACAGCGGCCAGATTGCCATCCCCGACCTGAAGAAGTACCTGCGCGAGCAACACATCGAGGTGCGTCCATGAGCCTCACGGTCGAAGACATTCCGCGCCTGGCCTGGAGCAAGGGCGACGGGCTGCTGCCCGCCATCGTGCAGGATGCCGCCACCGGTGCCGTGCTGATGCTGGCCTTCATGAATGCCGAAGCGCTGGCCGAGACCCTCAGGCGCGGACGGGTGGTGTTCTACAGTCGTTCGCGGCAGGCACTGTGGGAGAAAGGAGAAACATCGGGCAACACGCTGCACCTGCTGGATGTGACTGCCGACTGCGATGCCGATGCGCTGCTGGTGCGCGCACGGCCTGCCGGATCCACCTGCCATCGCGACACGGTCAGCTGCTTCGGCGACGGCACACCACCCGCCAGCGAGGGCATCGGTTTCCTCAGGCAGCTGGAGTCGGTGATCGCGGCGCGCATCACCGATAGTCCCGCGGGAAGCTACACGGCGAAGCTCTACGCCAGCGGCATCAAGCGCATGGCGCAGAAGGTGGGTGAGGAAGGCGTGGAAACCGCCCTCGCCGCCCAATCCGGCAACGACGCGGAGCTGGTCAGCGAGGCCGCGGACCTGCTGTTCCACCTCACCCTGCTGCTGCGCGCCCGGGGCCAGTCGCTGGACGCGGTTGGCGCTGAATTGGCCGCCCGGCACCGGGGCGCGGCCCGAAACTGAGTTGGGACGCCGGCGTCCGTCACTACCGGAGGAACAGCACGGTGACCCATCCCACATCCCTTTCGGCCGTACTGGCGGCGGCGTGCTACGTCGCAGCCTGCGCACCTGGCGGCAGCGACGCAGATCCCGCGGCGACCTCCGCCGTGCCTGCCGATGAATTCCTCGCTGCAATCGCGAGCCATTGCGGCCAGGCATTTGCCGGACAGATTGTCGCCAACGAACCGACGCCCGCAGAGCCGGACGCCTTCGAAGGCCAGCCACTGGTCATGCATGTGCGTGGCTGCGCTGACCCGCAGCGGGAGCTGCGGGTGCCCTTCCATGTCGGAGACGATCACTCTCGTACCTGGGTCGTTACCCGCACTGCCACCGGGCTACGGTTGAAGCATGATCACCGGCACGCGGATGGCAGCGATGATGCCGTGACCATGTATGGCGGCGATACCGTCGAGGCGGGAAGCGCGCTACGCCAGGAGTTTCCGGTTGATGCACAGTCCGTCGCGTTGTTCGAGCGCGAAGGGCTGGCGGTTTCGGTCACCAATGTGTGGGCGCTGGAGATCGAGTCCGGCCAGCGGTTTCTGTACGAGCTGGCCCGTCCCGGCGGACGCCTGTTCCAGGTCGAGTTCGACCTGACGACACCGGTCGACCTGCCTCCGCCCCCCTGGGGCACTGGCACGGAATAGGCGAGCCACCGGCCGGGGGTGCCGGCGGCCCGCCCGGGCCTGTCAGCAACGCTTCAGAACGTGTAGGTGAACCCCAGCTCCCAGGTGCGGCCGAACTCGTCGTACTGCGACAGCCGGCGCGTGTTGCCGAAATAGTAGTACTCGGGACGGTCGTTGATGTTGATGACGCCGGCGCTGACTGCCAGGTTGTCATTCACATCGTACCGGCCCTTCAGGTCCAACTGCATGTGGTTGGTGGTATAGCGGTCGTTCAGCGCGTTGCCACCGATGATGTCCAGGTACTTGTCTCGGTAGCTCGCCGACAGCCGCAGATCCCAGGGCCCCTTGTCATAGCCCACCGAGGCATTGGCCGAGTGCTTGGCCTGCTTGAAAAACGGGATCTTGCGTGCGGTGTCAAACGATCCCTCGGCCCCCACCGCACCTGCCGGCAGCGTCACCTCGCCATCCGCCAGGGTGTAGTTGAAGGTCATCAGCAAGCCATTGCTGAACACCGTCTGGTAGCTCAGCTCGGCGCCCAGGATATTGCTGTTGCCGATGTTGATGTACGTGGTGCCCGCATCCCAGGTCTGGCCACGCAGCACGATATTCTCGGCCTCGATGCGCGCAATGGCATCCTCGATACGCTTGTAGAAGATGCCCGCGCCGAAGAAGGTCTCTGCACCCATGTACCACTCGAAGCCGAGGTCGGCGTTCCAGGCCTTGGTCGGGACCAGGTCCGGGTTGCCGGCCGAGATCTCGTTGTCCTCGAGGTCGATCGACGCGCCAGCCGCCGTCTCGCCGAAGCCCGGACGCACAAGCGAGCGGAACAGGCCGAAACGCAGCTGCCGGTCATCGCCGATAACGTGCTTGATGTTCAGTGACGGGGCCAGGAAGCCGTACTTGTCGCGGAACACGACGGTGCTCACACCATCGTCGCTGTCGAGTTCCTTGCCTTCGTAACGGGCCTTGGTGTGCTCATAGCGCAGGCCATAGACCGCGGTGGTGTCATTGAAAGTGGAGGTGGCCATGGCATAGCCGGAGGTCACGTCCTCGTCGCTGTACCAGTCTCCGGGAACCGACTCCCCGGCCTCGTCGCCGCTGAAGCTCCAGGCGGCCGTGGGGTTCGGGCAGCGGGTGCCACCGATCAGGTCAATGAAACCGACGCCGATGGTCTCGCCGATTCCGCGCGTGCCGTGGAAAGTGGGCGACGGACCCTGCACGTTGCCGAAGTAGGCACCGATCGTGCGGTTGTCGTAGTCGGCCAGCGTGGAGTCATCTTCCGGCTCGTAGCCGCAGAAGTCGAAGTTATTATCCTTGCTGCGGGAGCGGAACTTGATGCCGTAGCTCCGGCGGGTCGAGTCGTTGAAGGCCTGCGAGAAATCCAGCTTGCCGCCGAAGTCCTTGTCCTTGGTGACCGCGAACTCGGTCTCCATGGCATTCAGTTCGAAGTTGGACGCATCATAGAAGCGCGGATCGAAGTTCAGCACCGGCTTGCGCGGATTGCTGTTGTCATACGTCAGCGTGACGTCATCGAACTCCGGGCTGCGAAAGATCGCATTCCACTTGTCCTTGTCTTCCTGATCAGCCTTCGAACCGAACAGCTCGGCGGTCAACTGCAGGTTGTCCGACAGTGCGAACTCGGCCCCGATGAGCGCCGAGGCAATGGAGCGATACTCGATGCGCGGCCGCGCTTCAGTGTCGACGCGCTGGAACGGATAGGTGAACACATCACCATTGACGCTGATATCTTCCAGGTCGGCCTCGATGGCGCGGCGCACTTCCCACTTGGCGCGGTACTCATGCTCGCGGTACTTGTTGTAGAACAGGCGCGAGTAGTAGTTGTTGCCACCGTCCGCACGGTAGTCCAGGTTCAGCGCGGCACCCTGGCGGCGACGTTCGATGTCATAGAACCGCATCTCGTAGTCCGAATTGAGGGCACTGCCGTCGCCCTCCTCGGTGTTCCAGAATCCGCCGACTTCGTTGTTGTAGGACACGATGCGGCGGTTCTGGTGGCTGAGCGTGAGCGCAGCGCCAAACTCGCCGCCGTCCATGCGCCAGCGATTGGTCGCCAGCAGCGAGAACTTCGGGTTGTTGGCATCATCGCTCTGGTCGTTGTAAGAGCTCTCGGCGCGCAGGCGCACCCGGCTGCCCTCGTACTTGAAGGCCGTGACCGTATCGAGGTTGACGGCGCCGCCGATGGTGTCGGCGTCCAGGTCCGGCGTCAGCGTCTTGTACACCGTCATGCTGTCGAGCAGGTCGGTGGGCACGCCGTCGAGCATGATGCCGCGGCGATTCTCTGGCGAGGCAGTGGACACGCCATTGATGGTCATGGCGTTCAGGTCGGTGTTCAGCCCGCGGACCGTCACATAGCGGCCCTCGCCCTGGTCGTTCTCCAGCGAGATGCCCGGCAGGCGGCGCAGCGACTCGGCCACGTTGATGTCCGGGAAGTCACCGGCGCCGTCGGAATCGATCACCGAGGACACCTTGTCGGACTCGCGCTGCATGGCCACCGAATTGGCCAGCGTGGCACGCGTGCCGGACACCAGCACCTCTTCCAGTTCCACCTCCTGGGCGTATCCACTGTTGGAGATCGCCATCGCGACGGCCAGGGCTACGGGGGCAAAATTGCGGGGAAATCCATTGGTCATTTGCGGCTAGTTCCATGTGGCGCGTCACGATCCGGGACGCAGGGGGAATCAGCCGCCAAGACTGGCGAGCGGTAGTTACAGACAAGTTGCTCGGATATTTCAGACGCGTGACTGTGGCAGTCCCGCGTAACAATGCGAAATGCCTGAGTTCAGCCCAGCAGCAGCTCTTCCGGCGGCGGCCTTAGGTTGTAGCTGGAAGCCATTGCACGCCCGTAGGCGCCGGCGTTGGCGATCAGCAGCACATCGCCTTCCTGCGTATCCGGCAGCAGGCGGTCGTGCCCCAGCACGTCGCCGGTCTCGCAGATCGGGCCCACCACATCGTACTGGCCGGTGTTTGGCTGTCCCAGCCGCGTCAGATTCACGATCTCATGGAATGCGCCGTACAGCGCCGGCCTGATCAGGGCGTTCATCCCGGTGGCAACGCCTATATAGCCCTGGTCGCCCTTCTGCTTCAGTTGCGTGACGCGGGCCAGCAGCACACCGCCCACCGCCACCAGGTAGCGACCCGGCTCGATCCATAGCGACAGTCCGGGGTTGGCCAGCTTGAACTCAGCCAGAGCCTGGTCGAGCCCGGCCAGATCAAGGCGCGCGCGATGATTGGAATCGGGCACCGCGAAGCCGCCGCCGATATTCAAGGTGGTGACACTGCCAATCCTCGCCGCCACGGCCGCCAGTTCTGCCGCAGTCTGCGACCAGTTGCCGGTGTCGGTGATGCCGCTGCCGGTGTGGGCGTGCAGGCCAAAAATCGTACAGCCGGCAGCTGCCGCCAGTTCGATCAGTTCGTCAATCTCGGTCAGTGGCACGCCGAACTTGGCGTAGGTGCCGGCGGTGCGCACATGGTGGTGATGCCCGCGACCGGTGCCCGGATCGATGCGCACCAGCACCCGCCGGCCGCGGAAGATCTCCGGCCAGTGGCGCAGCGCATGCAGGTTGTCGATGGTGATATTGACGCCCTTTGACAACGCGTACTCGTACTCGGCGCGCGGCGCGAAATTGGGCGTGAACAACACCTCGTCCGGCCGGATGGTCGGCAACGTCGCAAACACATGATCAAGCTCGGCGCGCGAGACACATTCCATGCGCACGCCAGCCGTGTACAGCACGCGCAGCAGTTCGGGATGCCAATTGGCCTTGGTGGCAAAATACACGCGGTCGATGGACTTCAGGGCCAGCAACTCGCGGGCGCTGCTACGCACCGTGGCCGCGTCATAGACATAGGCTGCATCGCGCCCTGCCATGGCCCGCAGCAGTTCCGGTGCCCGCTGCTGCCACCACCACGGTGCCACCGGTGGCACGCTGCCCGGCTTGCGGAACAGCTCCTCCCAGGTGGGTCCGAACACCCGCTCGCCCGGCTCCGGCTGGATCAGCAGCGCATGCAGCTGATCAACCAGCCGGTCAGCCTGCTTCTCTTCCACCACGAAGGTGAAGTTGAGATTGTTGGCGGCCTGGCTCACCAGGTAGATGCGCTGGTCGGCAAAGAAGCCGAAGGCCTCGCCCAGCTCGTGCAGGATGCCGCGGATGTTGCGCCCCACCAGGCTCACCGAGGCGCAGGGGCCGATCAGCTCGGCCCGGCACAGCTCGGAAAGCTCGGCGATCAGCGCCTGCATCACGGCCGCGTCCATGGTGTTGGCCTGCGGGTCCAGGGTCACGGTGACGTTGGTCTCGGAGGTGGACACCAGGTCCACCGACAGCCCATGCGACTTGAAGATATGGAAGGCATCGGCCAGGAAGCCGACCTCGTGCCACATGCCGGGGCTTTCCATCGACACCAGCGTGACGCCCTTCTTCACGCACACCGCCTTCACCTTGGCCGAGGTATCGGCGGTGGTGGCGGCGATATGCGTGCCTTCCAGGTCAGGAACCTGGGTGGCATACACATACAGCGGAATGCGGTGCACGCGTGCCGGCAGCACGCAGCGCGGATGCAGCACCTTGGCACCTCCGCTGGCGATTTCCTGCGCCTCGTCGTAATGCAGCTCGCGCAGCAGGCGCGCACTCGGCGTGGAGCGCGGATTGGCGCTGAACATGCCGGGCACATCGGTCCAGATCTCCAGCCGCTCAGCCGAAAGCTTGGCCGCAAAGTAGGCGGCGGAAGTATCCGAGCCGCCGCGGCCGAGCAGCACGGTGTCGCCACGCGGATCGCTGGCAATGAAGCCCTGGGTGATCACCACCGACGCGCGCGCTGCCAGCTGCTCCGCGAGCGCGCCATCAGCAGTGAAATCGCAGGTGGCCGACAACCAGTTGCCGGTGGCGGAGGCATGGCTGCGCTCCTCGGCCTTCAGTCCTTCGCGGGCATCCCACCACTGCACATCAAGGCCCTGCTTCGCCAGGAACCGTGCACCGATCTCGGTGGCCATCAGTTCCCCGGTGGCCAGCACCATCGCGCGCGTGCGATCACTCAGCTCCTGCGTCAGGTGGATGCCCTGCGCGATGACACCGAGCTCGCTGACATACGCGTCGAGCTGCGCGCTCGTGCCGACACCCAGCTCTTCGCACAACTGCAGATGCCGGGCTGCTATCGCCGCAAGCGCCGCTTCATGTTCGCCGGCAAGTGCGGCTGCGAGCAGCTTTTCCAACCGGTCGGTGATGCCACTGACCGCCGAGTGCACGATGAGGATTCGCGCCCCGTCCTGCGCGCGACGCCGCGCGACAGTGGCGATGTTGTTCCAGTTGGGAAGGTTCGAAACGCTCGTGCCGCCAAACTTCAGCACGATCCAGCGCGGACTGCGCGTCGTCATGGATGCTCCAACCCCGTCAAACGCCTTGGGGTGATCAGATCAGGCTTCGTAGTCGTCGTAATCGGACAGGTCGCGCTTCAATTTGC